>WTHO01000233.1 GCA_011523115.1 Halieaceae bacterium
TGCTCCCCACCCCCTGCAGGCGCTGCTCTTTGCTTTGGTTGCCGCGGCCGGTGCTTGGGAGTGGGCGGGGCTCGTCGGCGCCAAGACCGCCGGTCAAAGAGGGGCGTTCGCCGTGGTCGTGCCCTTGCTGTGCTTTTTGCTGTGGCAGCGCATTGGCCTCGCCGACCAGCAACCCGCCACTGAGGCTCAGCCCTGGTTGGCGATCAGTGCCTTTTTTTGGTCAGCCATGCTGCTGGCACTGAAATACTATCCCTCCGGTAATTGGTTGTTGAAACTGACCTGGGTGCGCGCTGTGATGGGGTGGTTGATCCTTTCGGGCACCTGGTTCGCAGTTGTCGTCTGTTTGACCTTCGGCAATGGCCCAATGGTGATGCTGGTGATGATCCTGACGGTCGCGGCGGCAGATATTGGCGCGTATTTTGTGGGTCGACGGTTCGGTCGCCATGCATTGGCGAAGGAGATTAGCCCAGGCAAGACCTGGGAAGGATTCTGGGGCGGAATGCTGGCTGTCACGGCGCTCACCTTTGCGGTATGGCAAAGTTTGCCCCCGACCTACCTTCACCTTGGTTTCGGATCGATACTGGCGCTGGGTTTAGCGACAGCCGGTGCCTCCGTTGTCGGTGACCTCACGGTGAGTCTGCTCAAGCGCGAGATGGGTATGAAGGACACCGGGTCGTGGCTGCCCGGCCATGGTGGCGTACTGGACCGCCTCGATAGTATTTGCGGCGCTGCACCCATCTTTGCCCTTGGGCTCCTGCTGGTGGGGTATTGAACGATGCGGGGTGTGGCGGTACTCGGCGCGACAGGCTCTATCGGGCAGTCCACGCTGGATGTGATGCAACGCCACCCCGAGCGTTACCACGCAGTCGTTGTCTCGGCGAATCGTTCAGTCGATGACATGGCATCGATATGTCGGATCCACAAGCCCACGCATGCTGTCATGGGAGAGCCTGAGTCAGCCTCGGCGCTGCGGGATCGCTTGGTGGATTTGCCGCAGGTCGCGGTTTCTGCGGGTGCCGACGCGCTCGACGAGTTGCTTGCATTGCCTGACATCGACACTGTCGTCGCGGGAATTGTGGGTTTCGCGGGGCTCAGGCCTACTCTGAGCGCGGCTCGCGCTGGCAAGACTATCTTGTTGGCCAACAAGGAAGCCTTGGTGAGTGCTGGCGCTTTATTCATGGACACGGTCAAGCGGGGCGGCGCGACGCTATTACCTGTGGACAGTGAGCACAACGCAATGCACCAGTGCCTGCCGATTGATGCGTTGGGCAGGCCTGATATGACCAACGTCGAAAAAATTATTTTGACAGCGTCCGGAGGGCCGTTCCGCGGGCGAGCTCGCGAGTCTCTTCACTCGGTCACACCAGACGAAGCCTGCGCCCACCCCAACTGGTCCATGGGTGCCAAAATATCGGTTGATTCGGCGACGCTGGCGAACAAGGGTCTCGAATTAGCCGAAGCCTGCTGGTTGTTTGCCAGAACGCCCGACCAAATAGAAATTGTTGTCCACCCGCAAAGTATCGTGCATTCAATGATTCGCTATCAGGACGGATCTGTTTTGGCTCAATTGGGTCAGCCTGACATGCGCACGCCGATTGCCTACGGCTTGGCCTGGCCGGAGCGAATCGACGCCGGGGTTGAGCCCCTCGATATTGTCGCTGCGCATCGCCTAGATTTCGAAGCGCCAGATCTGGATGCGTTTCCCTGTCTGGCGCTGGCGCAGTGGGCTATTTCTCAGCCCGGTGGGATGTGCGCGTTCAGCGCCGCCAATGAAGTCGCCGTGGCGGCGTTTTTGCAGGGAGAAATCCGTTTTACCGATATTGATCAGGTTATCGACCTGACGCTAAAACAGGTCGAATTATCGGAACCAGCGAGTCTGGATGCGGTCCAAGCACTCGATGAGACGGCGCGCGAGGTGGCGCAGAGCCATGCCACTCGGCTTGCTGCTGCGCATGGTAAATAGGGACCCTGAATGATCGATACCTTGCAAACCATTGTGGTCGCGCTTGTCACCTTCGCTACCGTGGTCGCCGTACACGAGTATGGACACTTTTGGGTGGCGAGGCGCGCGGGTGTCAAGGTGCTCCGATTTTCGATTGGTTTTGGAAAGCCGCTATTGAATTGGCGCGGTCAGGACAACACTGAATATGTGATCGCTGCGATACCGCTGGGCGGTTATGTGCGGATGGCAGATGAGCGCGATGGTGACATCGCTGCGGCTGATCTCCCGCGGGCCTTTAACCGGCAATCGGTCGGCAAGCGCAGTGCCATCGCGGCCGCGGGCCCCGCGGCAAATTTTCTGTTGGCGATATTGGTGCTTTGGGGTCTGTTCCTGCGCGGTGAGATCGGCGTCATACCCGAGATTGCCACTGTGGCGCCGGGGTCTATTGCCGAGCAGGCGGGATTACAGCCCGGCCAGGAAATCAGGGAGATTGACGCGCGTGAGACGCCCACCGTCGCCGCTGTCAATTTCGCGTTATTGGAGCGGTTGGGAGACACGGGTGCCCTGAGCTTGGCCGTGAGTCGGCCGGGTTCCGATGCGCTCATTCGATCTGAGGTTGCTATCGATAAATGGTTGAAAGGTGCCGAACAGCCGGACTTGTTAGCAGCGCTGGGAGTCACCATTCGCACACCCCCCGTGGTTCCCCGAGTGGGAGGCTTGACAGAGGCGGGAGTTGCGCGGAGCGCAGGATTTCAGGTTGGCGACCTCATCCTTGAGGCAGACGGCACTCAGTTGCCATTGTGGATAGACTGGGTCAATTATGTGAGATCGCGCCCTGACCAACGCATTGAGGTCTGGGTTGAGCGTGCGGGTGCCCGACAAAACGTCGTTGTCACGCCGGCTTCGGTCATGGCTGAGGATAAACGGATCGGATCCGTGGGTATGTCAGTTGCGCTCCCGGCCATTCCCGCCTCCCAGCAACGTCGCTTTGACCGTGGCCCAGTGGACGCGTTGTCGGCGTCGCTGAATCGGACCAAGGATTTGGTCACGTTTACTTTCAAATCGATCGCGCGCATGTTGCAGGGCCTGATCTCGCCTAGCAATCTGTCAGGGCCGATAACGATTGCTCAGGTGGCGGCGTCCACCGCTGAAGCTGGTTGGGTCGCTTGGCTCGGCTTTCTCGCATTGTTGAGCGTCTCGCTGGGCGCCCTGAACCTGCTCCCCATCCCGGTACTCGATGGCGGGCATCTGGTTTTTTACGGTTTTGAAGCGGTGATGGGCAAGCCGTTACCAGAGAAAGTGCAGCTGGCGGGCTATCAAATGGGCGTGGTCTTAGTGCTCAGCATTATGGTGTTTGCGCTGTATAATGACTTTGCAAAGTTGTGATCGCACTCGAGGGCCAAGCATTCCACATTGGATCTGGTGTCCAGCACATCCCCTGTGCTGGCTGTCTGCCTGCGTTGACGAATGAACGAGCAAAAATAAAGACGACGGTATGCGCTTAGAACATCAATACAGGCAAGGAGGAAGCCGCCTCGGGCTCGCTATGGCAGTTCTGATCTGCCTGAGCGTATTCCAGCCTGCCAGCGCCCAAACCGAACCATTTGTGATTCAGGACATCCGGATCGAGGGCTTACAGCGCATCTCACCGGGTAGCGTCTTTGCCGCATTGCCAGTGGGTGTCGGCGATACCGTAGACACGCTGGTAGTGCGCGCGGCGGCAAAAAGTTTATTTGCCTCCGGCAATTTCGATGATATTTCCATTGCGCGCGACGGCGGGGTACTCGTTGTCGTAGTGGCAGAACGGCCCAGCATCAGTGAAATTACGATCGATGGAAACAAGGCCATCGAGACCGAAGCGTTGCTAGACGGGCTCAAGGGGGCTGGCCTTGCGGTGGGTCAGGTATTCCAGCGCTCTACCTTGGAAGGTATGCAGCTCGAGTTGCAACGGCAGTATGTGCTGCAGGGGCGCTATGATGCGACCATCGATTCTGAGGTCATTGCAGAGCCCCGGAATCGCGTGTCGATCGCCATCGACGTGAATGAAGGCACGGTAGCGACCATTCAGCACATCAACGTTGTGGGTAATAATATTTTCTCCGATGAGGACCTCCTCGACCTTTTTGAACTGAAGACCGGGGGTTGGTTCTCCTTTTTCACGAGTGACAACAAGTACTCCAAAGAAAAGCTCACCTCTGATCTTGAGACACTGTCTTCCTATTATCTCGATCGGGGCTATCTGCAGTTCAATATTGACTCCACTCAGGTGGCGGTATCCCCCGACAAGGAGGAGGTCTACATCACCGCGAACGTCACAGAGGGCGAGAAATTTACTATCAGTGAGGTAGGGCTCAGCGGTGATTTGGTGCTCCCCGAGGAGGATCTCAACCGCTTCCTGATCGTGCAACCGGCGCAGGTGTATTCGCAGCAATTGGTGACGGCGACGGAGGATTATTTAACCAGAAGGCTTGGAAACGAAGGCTACAACTTCGCCAAAGTCACTGGCATGCCCGAAATCGATGAAGACAACAACACCGTAGTGATGAAGTTCTTCATCGACCCCGGTAAACGAACCTACGTTAGGCGCATCGACTTCGCCGGCAATATGAGCACGATTGATGACGTACTCAGGCGCGAGATGCGGCAGATGGAGTCTGCGCCAGCGTCTTCAGCGGCGATCGAGCAGTCGCGTATTCGATTGGAGCGCCTCGGATTTTTTAAGACCGCGGCGGTTGAAACGACTGAAGTCGCGGGCTCCGATGATTTGATTGATGTCGATTTCACCGTGGAGGAGCAGTCATTTGGCTCTATTGGTGGCAGCTTGGGAT
Organism: Halieaceae bacterium; assembly: GCA_011523115.1. Lineage (GTDB taxonomy): Bacteria > Pseudomonadota > Gammaproteobacteria > Pseudomonadales > Halieaceae > Luminiphilus. Next base: position 4,771 of record WTHO01000233.1, read on the forward strand.
ACGCCCAGGATGCGGGCCTCATATTGGGGCTGAACCTTCAGCAGAATAATTTCTTGGGTACCGGTAAACGAGTCGGTATTTCTCTCAATTCGTCCCGTTATCAGGACGTAATCAGTTTCAATTACACCAACCCTTACTTCACTGAAGACGGTGTGAGTCGCGGTTTTAGCGTCTTTTACCGAAAAACTGACCTGTCGAAGATCAATGTGGCCAGTTACACGACGGACACCTGGGGCGGTAGCGTCAATTTCGGGTATCCCATCAGCGAGACCCAGCGGCTTGGTTTTTCTCTGGGCGTGACAGACACCAAGATCACCTCAGGCCAATATGCCGTTCAGGAAATTGCCGCGAGCCCCGCTTTGGCGCCCGAGATTGAATATTGGTTTTACTCGACGCTCCAGCCCGATGGCACCTACGGTGCGGCGGAGGTGCTGCAGCCGATAGATACATTGCCGGCCTCGGCGCTTTCGCCTCCGAGTTCCGAGGGTTTTCTTGACCTTAACGGTAATCAGTTTTTGAACTGGACGCTCACAGGAAGCTGGATTCAGTCCACCCTGAACAGAGGGCAGTTGGCCACTCGGGGGGCATCGCAGTCCGTGTCGCTGGAGGTGGCCGTCCCGCTGTCTGATTTGGAGTTCTACAAGCTTAACTACCGCGGCGAGATTTATTTCCCCCTTTTTGGGGAGTTTACGCTCCACTTACGCGGCGAGCTGGGCTACGGCGACGGTTATGGCACCGCGAGCGAGCTCCCCTTCTACGAGCACTTCTTTGCGGGCGGATTTGGTTCCGTCCGTGGCTATGAAACCAATACCTTGGGCCCACGCAGCACGCCTCCCTCGGTTTATACGGCCGGTACTGCGGTCACGGCCATTGACGAAAACGGTCGGCCGACTGAGTTCGGTGGTCCGGACGGCCGCGGGTATGGTTACAGTGTGGATCCCGCTACGGGTAAAATTCCGGTTCAGGAGTTTTATAACCGGCCTGATCCTTTTGGCGGAAACGTTCTGATTGAGGGCAGTGCAGAGGTCTTGTTCCCGATGCCCTTCATCAAGGATCGAAGTTCTCTGAGATCGGCCCTGTTTCTGGACGTGGGCAACGTTTTCAACACAAATTGCCGTGAAAATCAGGTGAATTGTTTTGGCGTAGATGCCGGCGAATTACGTTACTCTGTCGGCATTGGAGTGACTTGGCTTTCAGGTTTTGGCCCGCTGACGTTTAGTCTGGCGAAGCCATTGAATGCCAGTCCTATTGATGAGAGAGAGGTCTTCCAGTTCACGCTGGGCCGTGGCTTCTAATCCAGGTTAAGACAAGAAAATGGAGAATGTTCAATGAACGCACGTGTTTGGCTGGCAGGCCTGCTGATGGCTATATTGCCGTCGATTGTTTTGGCTCAGGGCCGAATCGCCGTGGTCAACCTCGAGCAGGCTATCCTTCAAACCGACGTTGCGCAGCAACGCCTGCAGGAGTTTGAAAGCAACGAGGACTTTGCTTCCGACAAGTCGCAGTTCGATGCGCTTCGTGAAGAGCTCGATCAACTGGTCAAGGACTTTCAACGAGACCAAGCGGCCATGAGCGAGGAAGACCAGGTTGCAGCGCGACAAAAGATGGCAAGCAAGCAGTCTGACCTGGAGTATGTTGCCAAGAAGCTTCAGACGCTTCAGACGCAGAATGCACAGCGCGTGATGCAGGAGCTGGCACCTCAGGCACAAGAGGTGCTGCGGGAGATTATCGAGACTGACCAAATCGGGTTGTTGCTGCAGCAACAGGCAGTTATTCATGCCGACTTGGGTTACAACATCACAGCAAAAGTCTCGGATAAGATGAACCAGTTGGGCATCGAGTAACGGCTGTGCCCACCCTCGGGGAGCTCGCCAGTCGTCTGGAGCTCGAGTTTCTCGGGGACTCAGCGATGCCGATAAAGGGCATCGCCTCTCTGGATACCGCTGGACCAGAGCACCTCAGTTTTGTCTCGGAAAAAAAACACCTTCGGCGAGTAGCCGACACCAGAGCGGGCGCCCTGATTTTGCACCCAGACTGGGTTGATAGGTGGTCAGGCGGTGCACTGTTGAGCCCGGCGCCTTACGTTGCCTATGCCCATGTGAGCCGGATTTTCGATAACCACCCCGCTGCGTCCGGCCGGGTGCACGAGAGGGCCTGGGTCGCCGAAAGTGCGCAGCTCGGTGAGGGCGTTACCGTGGATGCCGGTGCCTGCGTGGAGGCAGGCGCTGTGTTGGGTGATCGTGTCTGGATTGGAGCCGGCGCCTACGTGGGGCATGGCACAAAAATCGGAGAGGACACCGAGGTCAAAGCCGGTGCGGTAATTTGTCATCAGGTTGAGATTGGCCGGCGCTGCACAATCCACCCTAACGCGACCATCGGCGCGGACGGTTTTGGCTTTGCCCCCAGTGCTCAGGGCTGGATAAAGATCGAGCAGCTCGCGTCGGTCATTTTGGGTGATGACGTTCAGATCGGCGCTAACTCGGCTGTCGACAGGGGAGCGCTCGAGGATACCGTCATTGAGGATGGCGCGATTATCGATAACATGGTCCAAATTGGACACGGAGCCCGCGTCGGGGCACACACGGCCATTGCGGGCCAAGCCGGCGTGTCCGGCAGTACCCAAATTGGCGCTCGGTGTGTCATTGCTGGGCAAGCGGGGATTGCGGGTCATCTGACGATTGCTGACGGTGTGCATATTGGCGGGCAGGGTCGCGTCGCAAGCTCGGTAACAGAGCCCGGGCATTACACTTCTGGCGCGCCGCTTCAGCCGCTGAAGGCGTGGCTAAGGAACGCCTCACGATTCACCGAATTAGATCAGCTGGCTAAGCGCATTGCGGCGCTCGAGAAAGCGGCGGGAACTGCGCACCAAGAGGACGACAAGGCGTGATACTGGATATTGAAGAGATTCGAAATCGGCTCCCGCATCGATACCCGTTTCTTTTGGTCGACAGAGTGGTTTCGGTTGAGCCGGGTGAGCGAATTCTGGCCTACAAGAATCTCAGCATTAACGAGCCATTTTTTGACGGCCACTTTCCGGGGAAGCCTGTTTTCCCCGGCGTGCTGTTGCTAGAGGCAATGGCGCAGGCTGCCGGTATCCTCGGCTTTGTGACCATGGACAAGACTCCTGCCGATGGCTCGATCTACTACTTCGTCGGCGCGGATAATTTGCGCTTTAAACGCCCCTGTGTGCCGGGCGATCAAGTCATGCTTCACGCAAGTATCGTGAGTGAGCGGCGGGGTATCTGGAAGTTCGAGGTCGAGTCCCGGGTCGATGATGAACTGGCTGCTTCGGGCACGATATTGTGTGCAGATCGGTGAGTTGTGATTCACGAGTCTGCCATCGTTGATCCCTCGGCACATCTCCATGAATCAGTGGAGGTGGGCCCCTGGACGTGGATTGGGCCCGGCGTTGAGATTGGCGAAGGTACCAAGATTGAGTCGCACGTGGTGGTCAAAGGACCTACTCGAATCGGCGCCAGAAATCACATTTACCAGTTCTCTACAGTAGGGGAGGCTACCCCCGATCTGAAATATCGTGACGAACCTACGGAGCTTCATATCGGCGACGATAACGTCATCCGTGAAAACGTGACCATTCATCGCGGTACGGTTCAGGATCGGTCCCTGACGGCGATTGGCGACCGCAATCTACTGATGGCTTATGTCCACGTAGGTCACGATAGTATCGTCGGCAACGACACGATATTGGTGAACAACACAGCCCTTGCGGGGCACGTTGAAATCGGCGACTGGGCCATACTCTCTGGCTACACGCTCGTCCACCAGTTTTGCAAAATTGGTCCTCACAGTTTCAGTGGTATGGGCACTTCCATTGGTAAGGACGTGCCGGCTTACGTCACCGTTGCAGGCAGTCCCGCAGAGGCCAAAACGATCAATGCCGAGGGATTGCGGCGACGCGGCTTTGATACGGCCGAAATCGGAGAATTACGACGGGCTTTCAAGGTGCTTTACCGCCAAGGGCTAACGCTGGATGCTGCGCTTGAGCGCTTACAGAACATGGCAGTTGAGACCCCCAGCATTCAGACGCTGATCGACTCCTTGAAACAGTCCCAGCGAGGCATCGTTCGTTAGTGTCATCCGGTCCCCTTCGGCTGGGTCTTTGTGCCGGTGAGCCTTCTGGCGATATTTTAGCCGGCGCGATATTGAGGTCCTGGCGGGCGCAGGCACCGGCGTTAGAGGTGTCAGGGATTGGTGGCGAACAGGCGATCCGTGCCGGATTAGAATCCTGCGCGCCTATGGAACGCTTATCGGTGATGGGATTGGTCGAGCCTCTTAAGCGGTTACCCGAACTGCTTTCAATCCGCAGAGAACTGATCGCCCGGCAAATTACGCGCCGCCCAAACCTGTTCATTGGGGTGGACAGTCCCGATTTTAATTTACCGGTTGAACGGCGACTCAAGGCGGCGGGTATACCCACGGCTCATCTGGTCAGCCCGTCGATTTGGGCGTGGCGACAAGGTCGAATCCGAGGCATTCGAAAAGCCGTCGATAAAATGCTGTGCCTGCTGCCCTTCGAAGTTGATCTCTACCATCAGGCCGGTATTGATGCGGTCTGCGTGGGGCACCCATTGGCTGATGAACTCGCGATGCTACCTCCGGCCGCGCAATGCAAGGAAACTTTTGGGTTATCAGAGCATGGGACCGTGCTTGGCGTATTGCCCGGTAGCCGTGAGAGCGAAGTCCGCTATCTTATGCCGATCTTTATCAAAACAATAGGGATACTGCATCGACACGCGCCGGAGCTTCAGTTTTTGGTCCCTGCGGCAAACCAAAACCGCCACACACAAATTATGGAGATGCTTCAAGGCCAGGACGTACCCGTCAAAGTCGTCTTGGGGCACGGACGAGAGGCCATGCATTGCAGTGATGCGTTACTGATTGCTTCGGGGACCGCCACCCTCGAGGCCATGTTTCTGAAAAAACCCATGGTAATTTCTTACCGGATGGCGGCTGCGTCATGGATGCTCTTGTCTCGAATGGTGAAAACGCCCTTTGTGGGACTGCCCAATATTCTGGCTCGTGAGGCGGTGGTGCCGGAGATTCTCCAGCAGGACGCCACGGCTCCGCGCCTGGCGGACGAGGTGATGCGCGTGCTTGATCATGGTGGAGCGGCTCAGGTGGCCCGATTCAACGACTTGGCTGGTCAGATCGGGGGTGACTTTGCGCGTCGTAGCGTCGAGGCGCTGTCTCCACTGGCCGAGCGTTAATGCAGACTCCTGATCTGTTTGAGGATAACAGCACAGCGCTTGTTGCAGGTGTCGACGAGGTCGGGCGTGGTCCGCTAGCCGGCGATGTTATCGCTGCAGCCGTGATTTTGAACGGCGCCGCACCCAGTGGTGTCACCGACTCGAAAGCGTTATCTGCGGGTCGCCGGGAGGCGCTCGCAGAGGCGATCCGAGAGAGCGCCTTGTGCTGGTCGGTGGGTAGGGCGTCAGTTGCCGAAATTGACGAACTGAATATTCTCGAGGCGTCGTTGTTAGCGATGCGTCGCGCGGTGGAGAGTTTAAGCACTCAACCCACCCTCGTACTGGTAGACGGTAATCGATTGCCTCGCTGGCCATATGAAGCCAAGGCCATCGTCAAGGGCGACCTGAGCGAACCCGTGATCGGCGCAGCGTCCATTCTTGCAAAAGTGACGCGTGATGCGGAGATGCTGGCACTTCACCAGACCTATCCCGGGTATGGTTTTGATCAGCACAAAGGCTATCCGACTCAGGCGCACCTGTCGGCCTTGCAGGCCCTTGGGGTCTCTCCCGTGCACCGCAGAAGCTTTGGGCCGGTGAAACGCTTGCTGGCAGACCCCGAGGTGGGATAGCGTTTAACTCATGACCTCGTTTGTTCACCTCCGGCTACATACCGAATTTTCGCTGATTGATGGCTTGCTCAGAGTTCGCCCGGCCCTTGAGCGGGTCGCCAAACTTGGCATGCCGGCCGTGGCAATCACTGATCATCACAATTTCTTCGGTTTGGTGAAGGCGTACAAGGCCGCTGCAGATTTGGGGGTAAAGCTGATTGCGGGTGCAGATGTGCACCTAGTGGACCCTCTAGATCAGGGACGTCACCATGAATTGTGCCTTCTCGCTCAGAACGAAAGAGGGTATCGAAACCTGATGTTGCTTCTGTCGCGGTCCTACCAACAGGGGCAATATCTGGGTAGACCCAGAGTCGAACAGGACTGGATCGCAGAATATGCCGAGGGAGTGATTGCGCTCTCTGGAGGCCGACGGGGTGACATTGGTCAGGCATTGCTCAACGGGCGAGAGGACGACGCCCGAGCGGCGATTGAGCGCTGGCAACACTGCTTTCCGGATCGTTTTTACCTTGAGCTGCAGCGAACGGGTCGAGCCGACGAAGAGCGCTATTTGCATGCCGCTGTGGACCTCGCATCCCGTTACAGTTGCCCCGTCGTGGCAACGAATGATGTGCGTTTTTTGCAAGCCGACGAATTTGAGGCGCACGAGGCGCGGGTCTGTATTGGCGACGGACGGACCCTTGATGACCCCCGGCGAGTGAGAGCCTACTCCGAGCAGCAATATTTGCGCTCTGCCGAAGAAATGGCAGAACTCTTTGCAGACATTCCGGAGGCTTTGGAAAACTCCGTAGAAATTGCGCGGCGCTGCTCGTTATCGTTGAGTTTGGGGCAACCCTCGCTACCCGAGTATCCGGTTCCGTCGGGGGAGACGATTGATCAATTTCTGGGTCGCCTGTCCTTTGAGGGGCTGCGTCGGCGATTTCCGCATTGGGACGACTCCCGACTGAAGCCGTATTGCGAGCGGCTTGAGTTTGAGCTCGAGACCATCAATCAAATGGGTTTCCCGGGGTACTTTCTGGTCGTCATGGACTTTATCCAATGGGCGAAAGATCAGGACATTCCGGTGGGACCTGGCCGGGGGTCGGGTGCCGGCTCTTTAGTGGCTTATGCCCTGGGCATTACGGACCTGGACCCGATTGAATATGACCTGCTGTTTGAGCGTTTCCTGAATCCTGAGCGGGTGTCCATGCCTGATTTTGATGTTGATTTTTGCATGGAGCGTCGCGACGAGGTGATCGACTATGTCGCTCAGACCTATGGGCGTCAGGCGGTGTCGCAAATCATCACCTTTGGCACCATGGCGGCCAAAGCGGTCGTGCGGGATGTGGCGAGGGTGCAGGGAAAGCCCTATGGCCTAGCGGACAGAATGTCGAAACTCATCCCGTTTGAGGTGGGCATGACGCTCTCCAAAGCGCTGGAGCAAGAAGAACAATTGGTCGCCCTTCTCGAGGAAGACAGCTCCGCGCAGGAAATCTGGGACATGGCGGTGCAGTTGGAGGGCGTCACACGAAATGCAGGTAAGCACGCGGGGGGAGTGGTGATCGCTCCGGGTGCCTTGACTGATTTTTCGCCAATTTATTGTGACGAAGATGGCTCCGGTGTCGTCACGCAATACGACAAAAACGATGTTGAGGAAGCGGGCCTGGTGAAGTTCGACTTTCTGGGGCTGCGCACGCTGACCATTATCCAGTGGGCCACTCAAATGATCGATGCCCGAGCCACCGCCCCTCTGGATATTGACGCGATTCCTCTGGATGACCCCGACGTTTTCCGGCTCATGCAGGCGGGCGATACGACTGCGGTCTTCCAGTTGGAAAGTCGCGGGATGAAGGAGTTGATCAAAAATCTGCGCCCTGATTGTTTTGAGGACATTATTGCTCTGGTGGCGCTGTTTCGACCGGGACCCTTGCAATCGGGCATGGTCGAAAACTTTATTAACCGCAAGCATGGTCGCGAGCCCCTCGCATACCCCGATGCACAGTACCAACATGAGTGGCTGCAGCCGATTCTTGAGCCAACCTACGGAATCATCCTTTATCAAGAACAGGTCATGCAGATCGCTCAGGTGCTGGCGGGTTACACCCTCGGTGGCGCAGATTTGTTGCGGCGAGCGATGGGCAAGAAAAAGCCGGAGGAGATGGCCAAGCAACGCAGCGTCTTTGAAGAGGGCGCGGCCGCGAAGGGCATCGATCCCATACTGGCGATCAAGATTTTTGATCTGGTCGAGAAGTTTGCCGGTTACGGTTTCAATAAATCGCATTCCGCCGCCTATGCCTTGGTGTCTTACCAGACCGCGTGGCTGAAAACGCACTATCCGTCTGAATTTATGGCGGCGGTTATGAGTTCGGAAATCGATAACACTGACAAGTTGCTGACTTTCCGCGATGAGGCCAAGCGAATGGGGCTCGTAGTGCAGCCGCCCAGCATTCAATCTGGAGAGTATGCCTTCTCGGTGGATGATGCCGGCCACATTCGTTACGGACTGGGCGCCATAAAGGGTCTTGGGGAGGGGCCGATCGGGAATTTACTGGCCGCTCGCGAGGAAGGGCCGTTCAGCAGTCTTTTTGACCTGTGCGCTCGGACTGACCCTCGCAAGATGAATCGCAGGGCGCTCGAAGCGCTTATCAAAAGCGGCGCCCTGGATGAGTTGGGAGTCGAGCGTTGGGTGATGCTTGCCGCACTGGATGACGCGATCAAGGCCGCAGAACAGTTGGCGAGCAACACGGCGGCGGGGATGACCGATCTCTTCGGGGATGTGATGACTGCCAGCGAAACGTCGGACGATCTGTATCAAGAGCATCGGGGCGCTCGCCCATGGTCGCTGACAGAGTTGCTGAACGCTGAAAAGGAGAGTCTCGGTAGCTTTTTAAGCGGCCACCCGATGGAAGCTTTTGAAACTGAGGTCCGTAAGTTCGCGCCGCGCCGAATTCGTGAGCTGCAAGCCAACAATCAGGGTGTGGTCGCTGGCCTGATTATGGATATCCGCACTATCAAGACCCAACGGGGTCCAATGGCGGTACTCACTTTAGACGACGGTTCTGGTCAGCTCGAGGCCACCGTTTACAACGACGTATTCACTGAGCATCGGGACTTGCTGCAGAAGGATCGCATTGTTTTGCTGGAGGGCCGTCTGCAAGTTGACGACTTCAACGGGGGGTTGGCGATGCGGACCAAAACCGCCCGGTCACTTGAGCAGGCGAGGCAAGCCAAGGTATCTCAGCTCCGACTCCGGGTTGCCAGTCATCGCGTTGATGATCACTTTAATACCCTGTTGGCCAGCACGTTGCGGACCGCGGTGGGCGGGCAATGTCCCGTAGTGATGGAATATGTCCAACCCAAAGGTTCCGTAGCAGTGCGCCTCGGCGGTGCATGGCAAGTGCACCCCAGTGATGCCTTGCTAGACGAGCTCAGGATAGCGGTGGGGAGTGATGCCGTGGACTGGGTCTATGAGGCATAGTGTAGCGGTCGCGCTCTGTCTGTTCTTGGGTGCCTGCGCAGAGACGGCACCGCCCTGCTCGAGACCAGAGTCCGGACCCACGGCTGAAAGTGCGGGGTGCCTGATCTGGAATGACAGAGGCGCGTTACTTGTGCGTGACTGGTCGGGGGGCTGGGCGCTTCCGGGTGGCAGCGTGGTTGTGGGCGAATCGGCTCTGTGCGCTGCTGAACGGGAAGCCTTTGAGGAGACGGGGCTGAGTGTGACCGCCACTGAGCTCGCCATCGTGCTCGACAACGGATTCCATTTGTATTGGTGTGACGCGGCGCCCGACGCACGACCCAGAGTGCACCGGCCTCTGGAGGTGCGGGAGGCGGCGTGGCTTAATCCTGACACCTTGAACCCCGCAGCGTGGCGTTATCCGGGGCAGGGTGAGATCATCGCGGGCCTGATTGTGGCCACATCTCAGTCGACATATGAGGAATGAATACGGGTGCTTCTATGACAAAGGAACCAATCGAAGCAGCGGTCTTTCGCCGTTTGCTGTCACATCTGGACAGCCGTAAGGATGTGCAAAATATTGATTTAATGAATCTGGCGGGGTTTTGCCGGAATTGCCTGTCCAAGTGGTACGCGGAGGCAGCCGCCGAGCAAGGCCTTGCGCTGGATAAGGAGGCAGCCCGAGAGCGTGTTTACGGCATGCCCTATGCCGAGTGGAAGGCGCAGTATCAAACCGAGGCCACTGCTGAGCAGGTCGCTCAATTCAATGCGGGTCGGGAAGATTCAAATACGGATTAGGTCCAGCGTCTGCTCTAGCGAGATCACATCCGCGTATTTAGCGTTCAGGTCGTAAAGGTTTGCCTCGTGAGCCTGTGCGTCGCGATCACCGCAGGCTTCGCGAGGAACGACCACTCGATAATTGTTCTGTAGCCCGTCGACAGCGGTGGCGCGCACGCAGCCGCTGGTGGTCAGGCCCGTGACCACCAGCGAATCTACGCTCCGGGCCGTTAGCCAATCATCCAGATCGGTACCATGAAAACCGCTTGCGTGGCGCTTTTCGAGCTGGAGGTCAGATGGACTGACCGGTAGTCGGTGATCAAAACGGACCCATTCGGAGTCGGGCGTGAGCAGATTCAGTGCGGGGACTCGCGCGCGAAACACTGAGGCCTGATTATCGTTGCGATACACCACAGTCGTCAGCACCACCGGCAGCTCCGCTTGATGAAACGCCGCCATCAGTCTGGCATTGGCCTCCACCACGGCATCGGCTTCTGAGCCGAGTGGGCAGGTGGGATCCGTGAAGCCGGCGACGACGTCGACGACGATCAGCGCGGGCTTCGCGCCCAGACCGCCATCGATTCTCTCCAGTGCGTTGCGTTCCGACATGACTGGCGTCCCCCTCTCTCTAATCGGTAATATCCGGATCATGAGCGATCATGGGGATGACTTCCAGATGCGACTGACACACTCCGGCGCGGCTGACTAAAGATGAATGAGGCTCAGGCTCCGCCTGCCGATGTCAGTGCGTTGATCGATGCCGACTGGCATGAATGGCGCTCCGCGCTGGAGGACATTCGGCGGGAGTACGGTGATGAGGGTGTTCGGGCACTGCTTCGGCGTTTGCAGGAGTACAGTATCGACCAGGGCGTGACCCTATCCGACACCCTCCTTAACACGCCTTACGTCAATACGCTCTCACTCGAAGAACAACCACCGTATCCGGGCGATCTGGAAATCGAGAAACGGATTGAAAACATCATTCGTTGGAATGCGGCGGCGATGATACTGCGTGCTCAAGATGAAGGAGCCGGCTTGGGGGGCCACATTGCCACCTACGCCTCGGCTGCCACCGCTCTGGAAACGGCGTTTCACCATGTCTTCAGTGCGGCGGGCAGAGGTGATTTGGTGCTGCCGCAGCCGCATTCGGCGCCCGGCATCTACGCGCGAGCCTATTTCGAGGGGCGTCTTACGGAGTCACAGTTGCGCAACTTCAGGCGCGAGTTGGGAGAGGGCGGAGGACTGTCCTCTTACCCCCATCCTCGCTCAATGCCCGACTTCTGGCAGGTACCAAACGCCTCTATGGGTCTGTCGGTGCCCACATCAATTTACATCGCCCGTTTTGCCAAGTATTTGCAGCATCGAGGGCTATTGACGCCCGATGACTCACGTATCTGGTGCTTTATCGGCGACGGTGAGGCCGATGAACCCGAGGTGCTGGGCACGATTAATATCGCCGCGCGCGAGCGTCTGGATAACTTGGTGCTCGTGGTGAACTGCAATTTGCAGCGTCTCGACGGGCCGGTGCGGGGCAACGGCAAGATTATTCAGGAGCTGGAGCGGGCTTTCAGGGGCGCCGATTGGCAGGTACTCAAGGTGATCTGGGGCAGTGGTTGGGATGCGTTGCTGGCATCCGACCATGATGGTGTGCTGCGACATCGTATGGAAGAGTGCCTGGATGGAGATTACCAACGCTACTCGATTTTGCCGGGCGATGAGCAGCGCGAGCATTGGGTCCACGGTGATCCGCGGCTAGAACAACTGATGAACACGCTCACCGACGTCGAAGTGGCGCAGATAAAACGGGGTGGCCAAGATCCTAAAAAACTCTACGCGGCGTATCGCCGTGCCTGCGAGAGTGAGGATCGACCTACCGTGATTTTGGTAAAGACTGTCAAAGGCGACGGCATGGGTTCCGCCCTGCAGGGCAGGAACACGGCCCATCAGAAAAAAGATCTTTCTCGCGAAGAGAGGATTGCCTGTGCTCGGGCGTGGGGCATTCCCCTTGATGAGGACGCCATTGCGAGGGCCGAGTTTTATCGGCCCGCTGAGGACAGCGAAGAGATGCTTTATCTGCATGCACGACGGGAGGCACTTGGGGGCTATTTGCCCAAGCGCGAGGTCGCTGCTTCATCCTTGAATCCCCCTCACACAGAGATTTTCGCTAGCTTTGATTCGGGGTCGGGGTCACGCAGTGTATCGACAACAACGGCAATGGTGCGATTACTGACCAAGCTGCTGAAAGATCCCGAGGTGGGTCAATACGTGGTGCCCATAGTCCCTGATGAGGCGCGCACCTTTGGGATGGATGCACTCTTCAAAGTCGCCGGTATCTACTCTCCCGATGGCCAGCGCTATACCCCGGTCGATGCTGAGTCGCTGAATAGCTACCGCGAAGCCACCGATGGCCAGATTTTGCAGGAGGGGATTTGCGAGGCGGGCGCGATCGCTTCTTTCATTGCTGCCGGCACGGCTTATGCAACCTTCGGCGTGCCGACGATTCCCTTTTATATTTTTTACTCCATGTTTGGTTTTCAACGTGTCGGCGACATGATTTGGGCGTCCGCAGACATGATGGCAAAAGGGTTTTTGCTTGGCGGTACGGCAGGGCGCACTACCCTGAACGGCGAGGGGCTTCAGCATCAAGACGGCCACTCCCCCATTCTCGCCAGCACAGTGCCCTCCATACGGACCTACGACCCCGCTTTTGCCTGGGAGCTCGCGGTCCTGGTTCGGCATGGGATCCAGCGCATGTTTATCGAGGATCATGATGAATTGTTCTATCTCATGATGTACAACGAGGCACGGCCAATGCCGCCGCGCCCGGAGCATGAGGATATTGAGGAAGGCGTTGTTCGCGGAGGCTACTTACTCGAACCAGCCTCGGGGAGTGGGCAGAGAGTCAATCTGCTGGGCTCCGGCACCATTCTGTTTGAGGTGCTTGAGGCGGCATCGACGCTGCGCGAGGAGGGTTTTTCGGTGGCGGTATACAGCATCACCAGCTACGCCGAGCTGGCGAGAGACGCGGAGCGGGCCGAGCAGGCATCGGGCGAGGCGGAGCGCGCCTCCGCCTGGGTGAGCGCACTTTTCAACGAGCCCGATGTGCCGATCGTCGCTGCAACCGATTACGTCCGGGCGTTACCGAGAATGATTTCCAGCTGGCTTCCCGGTCGCTTCGTCGCACTTGGCACCGATGGTTTCGGGCTCAGTGAGCGTCGTGAGGCATTGCGAGCGCACTTTAAAGTCGATTCGGCGTCGATTGCTGATGCCGCCCGTAAGCTCGCGGGTCCCTGATGTCTGCAAGGCGGCGCATTGTTGTCTTCCGGGTCTTGGCGCTACACTGCCCGCGCGTTGAAGCGCCCACGTAGGATTCACGCAATCTATGCTGAGGAGAGATACATGGCCGAGAGGGTGATTATTAAGGAAGTGGCAGCGAGAGATGGTCTCCAGGCACAGCCCAAGCACCTCACTGTCGAGCAACGCATGGCGCTGGTGGCGGCGCTCGCAGAGACGGGCGTGCCCGAACTGGAAATTGGCTCATTCGTCTCCCCAAAAGCGGTCCCTCAAATGGCAGGTACCGATGAAATTGCAGATAACCTGCCCGCTGTGGATCTCGCATTCAGTGCGCTGGTGCCGAATATGAAGGGTTACGAGCTCGCTGTGAGGGCTGATATCCGGTGCCACGCGATTGCGCTGGCTGCCACCGAGGAGATGAACCAAAACAATATTCGTAAGAGCCTGGAGGACACCTTCGTCATGGGCGAAGAGATCCTCGATCGGGCACTGGATGACGGTGTGGCTATACATGCTTACCTCGCGGTCGCTTTCGAGTGTCCATACGAGGGCGCCGTACCCGAGGCACTGGTGCTTGAGCAAGCGGACAGGCTCATGTCGCATCAGCCTGCACGATTGGTGATTGCCGACACGATCGGTGCTGCCAATCCGGCCGCGGTTCAGTCGATGATGCAGAAGCTGGTGGATCGATATGGTCCGGATCGGCTTGGATGTCACTTTCACGATACCCGAGCGATGGGTCTGGCCAACGTTTACGCCGCGCTGCTGGCGGGGGTCCGCCAGTTTGACGCCTCTGCTGGGGGGCTGGGGGGTTGCCCGTTTGCCCCGGGCGCAAAGGGCAATGTGGCAACCGAAGACGTCGTGATGTTGTGTGAATCGATGGGGTATCACACCGGTTTGAGCATGCCCAAGTTGTTGCAGGCGGTCGAACTGCTCGCCGACATGATTGGTGCCCCGCAGGGAGGTAGGGCCCACACGTGGCTTTCTAAGCAGTGCGCCTGATCTGAACCGTGCGGGTCAGCGAGGCCATCGTCGGTCGTCAAAGTATTCGAGCGTTCCTCAGTGATCGACCCGTCAGCAACGAGACAATCGAAGCATTACTGAACGTCGCCGGGCGTGCCCCTTCAGGGTCCAACATTCAACCGTGGCAGGTGTACGTCGTCCGCGGTGAACGCAAAAGCCGAATCACCGAAGCCTGCTCCGCCCGGTTTCTTGCCGGCGATGAGGGTGAGTACGAGTATTACTATTATCCTAGAGAGTGGCGCCAACCCTACATTGGTCGGCGACGTCAGACGGGCTTTGGCTTATATGGCCTTCTTGGTGTGGACCGCAGTGACACCGCGTCAGTGCAGAACTACCGGGTTCAGAACTACCAATTCTTTGGCGCCCCGGTCGGGTTGTTTTTTACCATTGATCGGGATATGGAGCAGGGTAGTTGGCTCGATTACGGCATGTTCCTGCAGTCTTTTATGCTGGCAGCGCGCGAGGTGGGCCTGGAGAGTTGCGCTCAGGCGGCTTTTTGTCCCTATCACGACAGCGTAATGCCCATACTCGAGGCGCCACCTGATCAGATGCTGGTGTGTGGCATGTCGCTGGGCTATGCCGATCCGGACGCCTTGGTGAACACCTATCGCACTGAGCGTCTGGATGCCAGCGAGTTCCTAAACATATTGGAGTGACCGCGGGTCAACTGGCGCGCGCAACCATTTGCTTGGCTATGATCATTCGCTGAATTTCATTGGTCCCCTCACCGATGCATAACAAGGGCGCATCGCGATAGAAACGCTCGATCTCATACTCCGGCGAGTAGCTGTAGCCACCAAATACGCGCATGGCATCCAGGCTATTTTGTACCGCTGCCTCGGAGGCAAAGAATTTCGCCTGACCTGCCTCCAGGTCGCAACGCTCATGGCGGTCGAACTTGTCAGCAGCCTGGTGAACTAGCAGCTCTGCGGCCGCGGCGCGGGTCGACATTTCAGCCAGCTTTAGCTGAATGGCCTGATGTTCCGCGATGGCTTTGCCGAAAGTTTTACGCTCCATCGCATAATGGAGCGCCATGCTGGTTGCCCCTTTAGCCATGCCCGCACCGCGCGCGGCGATGTTGATCCGGCCCAGCTCCAGGCCGCCCGCAACCTGCTGGAACCCCTTGCCCTCTTCTCCGCCGACCAGATTGTCCTTCGAAACGCGAAAGTCCTCGAATATCAGTTCAGCGCTGTCGATCGAGCGGTAGCCAAGCTTCTTCAGTTTTTTACCTACACTGAAGCCGTCTCCTTTTTCACAAATGAAAAGACTCATGCCCTTATGCCTAGGCGTTGCGTTGGGGTCTGTTTTAGTGAGTACCGCCAGACAGTTGCCATTGATTCCATTGGAGATCCACGTCTTGGTGCCGTTCAGGACATAGTCATCGCCGTCCTTCTTGGCCACTAAACGGATTCCCTGCAGGTCAGATCCCGCATCGGGCTCCGTCAGACCAATACCGCCACGCAACGCCCCGGTAGCGAATTGCGGTAGGAAGTGCTCCTTCTGCGCTTGAGTGCCAGCACGCTCCACGCAGCTGGCCATGATGAGATGGGAATTGAAAATGCCCGAGGGCGCCATCCATACCTCACAGATACGAGAGACGATTCGAGCGTAGGTCGAGGCGCTCAGACCCAAACCGCCAAATTCTTCTGAAATGGTTGCACCAAAGAGCCCCAGCTCTTTCATCTGCTCCACCAGATCTGCGGGGTATTCATCAGCCTGATCGTATTCTCTGGCGATGGGTTTTAGCTCCTGATCAACCCATTTATCGATGGTCGCCAGAATCTGTTGCTCGACTGAGGCATCGTGACTCATGAAAACTCTCCTGAATATTGGAATTAATCAGCTGTGCGTTTTGGAACCAGTATTTGACGTTCAAATACGCACACTTCAACGTCGTCTTGGTTAATGCCTCGGGTTAAAACGCTCACAATGCCTGCGTTGGGGCGCGACCGGGATTCGCGCTTGTCGAGCACCTCGGTGTTGGCGTAGAGCGTGTCCCCCGGGAACACGGGCGCCGGCAACTTTATCTCTTTCCAGCCAAGGTTGGCGATGGCAGCCTCACTCACGTCGGACACGCTCATGCCCACGATAATGGCGACGGTCAGCGGACTGGCCACCAATGGCCGGCCAAACTCGGTCTCTGCGGCATATTCCTCATCAAAGTGGAGTGGATGCGTATTCATGGTCAGCAATGTGAACCAGGCATTGTCGTGTTGCGAGATCGTTCTGCCCGGCAGGTGGTGGTAGACGTCTCCCACCGTGAAGTCTTCGTACAAGCGTCCGGTCTGGTGTGCGTAACGCTCGCGCGCAGGAGTTTTGGTCATGGTATGTTCACCTCCAATGCCGTGACGCGGGTTGTAGCGGGCCTGCATCCATCTAGAATGTCTGGACAAATAAAGTCTGGGGGGTTGTCTGCACCTATGCAAGCTGAACCGGTAAAAAAGACCCGTAAGGGCAGTGGCGAAGGCGATGTTCGAACGCCCTTGTATCGCCAGATCTCGGACAAGCTGCTCAGTGGCATCCGCGAGGGCAAGTTCCCGGTGGGCACTTTCTTACCCGGAGAGCTCGAGCTTATTGATAACTTTAAGGCCAGTCGCCACACGATTCGGGAGGCTCTCAGGGTGTTGGAGGACATGGGCCTGGTTAAACGACAGCGTGGGCGGGGTACGCTGGTGTTATCGACGGAGGCCTCTCCGGCCTTCGTTCAAATGGTTCGCTCCCCGTCAGAACTATTTAGCTACCCGGACAGCAGCCAATTTCGGCTGCTTTCAGATGAGCGTGTGAAGGTGGACAAAACGCTGGCGAGAGAACTGGGCTGTCAGGTTGGTGATGAGTGGGTCCAGATTTCCGGGTTACGAACGCTGGGGTCAGACGGTATGCCCATTTGCTGGGCCAGCGTGTTTGTGGTGCCCGAGTACGGATCAATTGCCCAACGCCTCAGCGGGAGCACTCGCCCGGTCTATGAAATGATTGCCGAGACATTTAAAGAGTCCATAGAGAACATTACGGTTCGGTTGACCGCTGGGGTGCTGTCAGACCCGAAGGCGAAAGCGCTGGGGGTCGAACCAGGTTCGCCATCCCTCAGCGTCAGTCGTTTCTATCAGGGCAGGGGTGGCAGGATTTTTGAGGTATCCATTTCCGAGCACCCGGCCAGTAATTTTAGCTATACCTTTGAATTTACCCGTGGCTGGCAGACGGCAGACCACTGGTCATGGAATCAATAGTATGAATCACTCTGACTTCACGCCCATCCGGAGCTTCCTGTTCACCCCGGCCAATCACCCCCGACGGGTAGAAAAGGTTTTTGAGGTGGGCGCAGATGCGGTAATTCTGGATTTGGAAGACGCGGTAGCAGTCAGTGAAAAGCCTGCCGCCAGGCAATGTGTTGTGGATGCATTCAGTGCGCGCCCCGACAGCCTCGCCCGCCATTATGTCCGCGTCAATAGTATCGATACTCCCTATTGCGAGGAGGATATCAAGGCCTGTGTGGGCCCGTGGCTACATGGGGTGGTGCTGCCCAAAGTGGAATCTCGGTCTTGTTTGAATCACCTCGAGCGGCTACTCGCCGCAGCGGAGGCGGAGCAGGGATTACCTGTCGGCAGTCTCGATCTGATGCCGATTATTGAGACGGCAGCCGGCGTTGAGTCTGCGAAAAAAATCGCGACGGCAGACAGCCGGATAAAGCGATTCGCGTTTGGTGGTGGCGACTATACGCTTGATTTGAATTACGAGTGGCACGCTGATGAAGCCGTGTTGGCCTATGCACGCGCCAAGCTGTCTCATGCTGCCCGTTTGGGTAATCTTGAGCCACCCATCGACACGGTGGTGTTGCAGATTAAAGATAACGAGCGTTTCTTGCAGTCGGCTCGACACGGCAAACAGTTCGGATTCGGCGGTAAGCTGTGTATTCATCCTGATCAAATAGCACTGACCCACGAGGTGTTCACGCCCTCGGAATCTGAAATCGCGCACGCCAGGGCGGTCGTTTCAGCCTTCGAGGCGGCGGAGGCAGCGGGGTCTGCGTCAATCCAGCTCGATGGCTATTTCATTGATTATCCCATCGTATACAAAAGCCAGCGCATTCTTGCCCTCGCAGACAAGTTTCTGAGCTGACCGACCCGCTGTCTGTGACGATTTCGGTCGGGAGGTAGTCCCAGGCAGACGGCTGGTCGGCATCCCGTATCGGTTCGTGTATCATGTCCGGACATTTCCGGAGTCTTCCATGCAGGTAGCCCCCATCACTCAATACACAGCGCCGCTCAGCCGCGCCGTTGCCGAGCGCGTTGTTGCACTTGAGCGGGGAGCCGTGCCTCAGGATGTGTGGCAATACCTGAAGCTTTGCCTCGCCGATGCGGTGGGCATCGCCTTTGCCTCGAGACACTATGAATTCTCGAGAAAGTCCCTCGATTCTCTTGGAGTGCTGGGTAGCGCGGGCAGCTCGACCATTATCGGTCAGCCAGAGCCTGTCGCCCTGCGCGACGCGGCGATGATGAATGGCTTGCTGATTCACGGGTTGGACTATGACGACACGCACCTCGCATCCGTCATACATTGCACTGCCAGCGCTTTTCCTGCAGCGCTGGCGCTAGCGGAACAGCGCAAGCTAACCGGTGAGGAACTCCTGCTGGCGACGTTGATCGCTGTAGAAGTCGATGCGCTATTGGGCACACAGGCGGGAGGGGTATTCCAGCAGGTGGGTTTCCACCCCACCGGCGTGGTGGGCATCTTCGGCGCGACAGTGGCTGCAACCCGGTTAATCGGCGGCGACGTGGATGCCTTGTTGCGCGCGCAGGGCGTGGCACTGAGTCTGTGCAGCGGCAGCATGGCCTTTCTTGATGATGGCAGTTGGACCAAACGTCTTCACCCGGGCTGGGCAGCCTCTGCGGCGCTTCAGGCTGCCGCTCTGGGCGTGTCAGGATTCGAGGGCCCCGGGGAAGCTTATGGCGGTCGCTTCGGGTTCTACGCCCTTTACGCTCCCGGCACGTCGGTGGAGACAGAAGTCGTGTCCTCGCAGTTGTTTCAAGAGTGGGGGTTGCGCACGGTTGCCATCAAGCCCTATCCCATTTGTCACTTCAATCATGCGCCGGTCGATGCGGCGTTGACATTGCGTGAGGCGCACGGTTTGACACCGGACGCGATTGAATCCGCTACGATACTGCTCGATCAGCGACAGTTTGGCGTTGTAGTGGATCCGATTGAGGCTAAACGAGCGCCTCAAAATGAGTATGACGCTAAGTTCAGTGCGCCCTATGCAGTCGCAACGGCCCTGTGCAAGGGGCGCTTTAGTCTTGCCGAGTTGGAGGATACCGCAAGGCTGGACGAAGACGTGCTCATGCTTGCTCAACGGGTTAGTTGTACTCATGACGAGCGTTCCCGGTATCCGGACGCTTTCTCAGGAGGCCTGAAACTGCGCCTGAGGGATGGCACTGAACTGGAGCATTTTGAGTCCATAAACCGGGGCGCTGAAGGGCAGTTACTCTCCATGGAGCAGGTTCAGGACAAATTTCTCGAGAACTGCGCCTTGACCATACCTGCTGCCGCGGCGCAGCAACTATGGAGCGCCATTCTCGGGTTGGATGAGATGAATGACGTGACGGAGTTGGTGTCACTGCTACGAACCAGAGCCAGCGGCGCTTAAATGCGTCCGGGAGCAAAGATATGTTGATGAAAGCGGGTGGCCGGATCATGAGTGCGGCCGAGTACGAGGAAAGCCTGCGGGAATACAGCCCGACGGTCTATGTCGATGGCGATCTTATCGAGTCGGTGGTCGACGAGCCCCGTCTACAGCCAGGAGTTCGGGCCATCGGTGTGACATACGATTTCGCACAGAGGCCTGAGTACGGTGGCCTGATGCTGGCCGAGCAGGCGACTTCCGGAAAAACCGTCAATCGTATGCTACACATCAATCGCCACAGCGAGGATCTGCTCTCCAAGCTCGAGGCGGTGCGACTTTTGTGTCGAGAGAGCGGTTGCGCGCAGCGTTATCTCACCCACGATGCGCTAAATGCCATTTACCAGGCGACTTGGCAGATGTCCGAGGATCATGGAGGTGAACAGCACGAGCGTTTTCTGGCTTACCTGCATCGTATTCAGGACGAGGATCTGACACTTGGGGTCGCCATGACCGATGGCAAGGGCGACCGCAGCAAGCGCCCCGGCGATCAGCAAAATATTGACAGCTACGTGCACATCACAGAGCGACGCGCTGAGGGTATTGTCATCTCGGGCGCGAAGGCGATCGTGACGGGCGGCCCCTATATGCACGAGTTGTTGGTAATGCCATGCCGAACCATGCGCAAAGAGGATGCTGATTTCGCTGTTTGCTGTGCCGTACCGATCGATGCCAAGGGCCTCACCATCATCTCACGACCGGCAGGCCGGCCCGGCGAAGCTGATGCGCAGTTCAGCTCCAAATATGGGCAGAGCGTTGCCGTCTGCCATTTTGACCAAGTGCTGGTGCCCTGGGATCAGGTGTTCCTGTCGGGAGAGCACGACTATACCGAGCACCTCGTTACGTCTTACGCCAATCATCACCGTCATAGCTGTATTGGCGCGCGGGCGGGCTTTGGTGATCTGCTCATCGGCGCCGGCTCGCTCATGACCGAGGCCAATGGGCTGGATATGGATGCCGTGCCGCATCTTCGCGACAGCATGGCGGAGTTGATCAAGCTGGTAGAGGGCTTCTTTGCCTGCGGCGTCGCAGCCTCTGTCTATGGTGTCGAAGAT
>WTHO01000126.1 GCA_011523115.1 Halieaceae bacterium
TCCGGCATGTTGGGCGCTACCGACATATATTGACCCGGATCCTCAATGAGACTGGGATAGCCTATCGGCATGGAGACGCCCCCGCCACTCGGCGTCTCAGGACTGTGACGCTCAGATTTTTACCCTTTCTTGCAGTGGCATGACTCGGGTAGCATTCGCCCTCCGTAAAATGGAGTGCTGAGCGATCAGCGCAGGCAACCTCACAGGCAACCTTACATGCAACCCCACATAAGGTCATGACCCACACCAATCATCACATTGCTTGGTTTCGCCAAACGGGGCCCTACATCAAGGCACACCGGGGGCGGACTTTTGTGATCTATCTCGGAAACGGCGCCATCGAATCACCGGGACTCGTCACGCTGTTGCATGATTTGGCATTGCTCCACTCGCTCGGCGTTCGACTGGTTCTGGTACACGCCACCCGAGAGGCAATCGACGCCGCTTTGCCACCAGGGTTCCATCCCGTATTTCATGATGGTATTCGCGTCACTGACGATCGCACGCTGGCGATCGCCAGCGAAACTGCGGGCCGGCACAGAGTGAAGCTAGAGCAGTTGCTGTCGATGGGTCTGCCCAATACACCGCTACGAGGAGCAAGACTCAGAGTACTGGGCGGTAATCTGGTCACGGCCAGACCCCTTGGCATTCACGACGGTGTGGACTATTTGCACAGTGGCACGGTCCGGCGCATTGACGCAAACGGTGTACGGGGCATTCTGGAGCACGATGCGATTGCACTGATCTCCCCACTGGGCTACTCCCCGGCGGGCGAGCTCTTTAGCGTCAGCGCCAGCGAAGTCGCCGAGCATGTTGCAGTCGCCATCGAAGCCGACAAGCTGATCTTTCTGGATCGCCATGAGGGTCTCGCCGACGGCGATGGTAGCCTGATTCGACAAAGCACGATTGCCTCGGCAGAAGCATTAGCACTGGCTGATGACGAACAGCGGCGCCTTCGTGATGCAGCCTGCCGTGCCTGTGCGCAGGGCGTTGCGCGAAGTCATGTACTCAGCTACGCCCGCGAGGGATCTTTGCTTGAAGAGCTTTTCACGCACGACGGTTCAGGCACGCTTATCGCTCAAAATCCCTACGAGCAGGCGCGCGGCGCAGAAATAGAGGACATCGCCAGTATTCTGGAACTCATTAGACCACTTGAGCAAAGTGGCACGTTGGTGAGGCGATCACGAGAGCGCTTGGAAGAAGAGATCAGCCATTTCTCGATTCTCGAGAGAGATGGTCGGGTGCTTGCTTGCGCCGCGCTATATCCCTATCGCAACGAGCGCGTTGGCGAAATTGCCTGCGTCGCCACGCACCCCGACTACCGGGGCGCGGGACGGGCCCGGCAGCTGTTGAGCGAACTGCTCAATCAAGCCAAAGACCAATCTCTTGATCACGTATTCGTGCTCACCACCCAGAGCACACATTGGTTTCTTGAGCAGGGCTTTGAAACAGCGAGTCTGGAGCAGTTGCCCGTAGAAAAGAAACGACTCTATAACTGGCAGCGCAGTGCTTCGGTACTGCGAAGAGCCGTCTGACCTCAACCACACGGCGGTGGTAAGCTAGCCGCCTTCCCTGACATCATCGGAGAGTTCGATGCCTCAATATCGATCCCGCACCTCGACCGCCGGCCGCAATATGGCGGGCGCACGCGCACTGTGGCGGGCCACCGGCATGCAGGATGAAGACTTCGAAAAGCCGATTATCGCGGTGGTCAATTCCTTCACCCAGTTTGTGCCAGGACATGTGCATCTCAAGGATCTGGGGCAGCTGGTAGCGCGGGAAATCGAGGCCGCTGGCGGCGTCGCAAAAGAATTCAACACGATCGCAGTGGACGACGGTATCGCCATGGGGCACGACGGCATGCTTTACAGCTTGCCATCGAGGGACCTGATCGCGGATTCGGTTGAGTATATGGTCAACGCACACTGCGCCGATGCAATGGTGTGTATTTCCAACTGTGACAAGATCACACCGGGCATGCTCAACGCCGCCATGCGGCTAAACATCCCTGTGGTATTCGTCTCGGGCGGGCCAATGGAAGCGGGCAAAACAGCACTGTCTGAGCACAAATTGGATCTGGTCGATGCGATGGTGATCGCCGCCGATTCCAGCGCGGACGATGCCACCGTCGAAGCATACGAGCGCTCTGCGTGCCCCACCTGCGGCTCGTGCTCCGGCATGTTCACCGCCAATTCGATGAACTGCTTGACTGAGGCGCTGGGGCTTAGCTTGCCGGGCAACGGATCACTATTGGCGACTCATGCAGACCGGGAGCAACTGTTCCTGCGCGCCGGCCGGCTAATTGTTGAGCTGGCTCGTCGCTGGTACGAGCAAGATGACGCTACAGCCCTGCCGCGGGAAATCGCCAGCCGCCGCGCCTTTGAAAATGCGATGAGTCTGGATATCGCCATGGGGGGCTCTACCAATACCATTCTGCATTTGCTGGCTGCCGCACAGGAAGCAGGGGTAGATTTCGACATGGCGGCCATCGATTCGCTGTCGCGGAAGATTCCGCAGCTTTGCAAGGTTGCGCCAAGTACCCCGCTATACCATATGGAAGACGTACACCGTGCGGGTGGCGTGATGGCCATTCTCGGAGAGCTGGCGAGGGGCGAACTCTTACATCTTGATTGCCCGACAGTGCACAGCGCCAGCCTTGGCGAAGCGCTGACTCACTGGGACATCATGCAGACTGACGCAGAGGATGTCCGCACGCTTTATGCCGCGGGCCCGGCGGGCATTCCCACCCAACAAGCGTTTAGTCAGAACTTGCGATGGCCGAGCCTCGACACCGACCGCGAGGGCGGCTGTGTCCGCGAGATGGCCCATGCCTACTCCCAGGAGGGCGGGCTGGCTGTATTGTTTGGCAATATCGCCGAGCAGGGCTGTGTGGTCAAAACGGCTGGCGTCGACGAGGAGTCGCTGCAATTTACAGGGCCCGCACACGTCTGCGAGAGTCAAGAAGCGGCGGTGGCGGATATCCTTGAAGATCGCGTTAAAGCCGGTGATGTTGTCATCGTGCGTTACGAGGGGCCTCGAGGCGGACCCGGAATGCAGGAGATGCTCTACCCGACCAGCTATCTCAAATCGAAGGGGCTGGGTAAAGCCTGTGCGTTAATTACGGACGGCCGGTTCTCTGGCGGCACCTCGGGGTTGTCGATCGGCCATGTCTCACCGGAGGCCGCGGGTGGCGGCGCCATAGCATTGATCGAACCGGGCGACCTTATTGAGATTGATATTCCTGCAAGAACCATCAACGTGAAAGTTGATGAAGCAACGCTCGACGAGCGTCGTGCAGAGATGAATCAACGGGACCGGGCGTGGCAACCAGCGGCCGACCGCCCCCGACAGGTTTCAACAGCACTGAAGGTCTATGCGAGCATGGTGACCAGTGCCGACAAAGGCGCCATACGGGACAGCTCATTGATCGACGGATAACCGTCGTTTACTGCCGGCCGCTGTAGAGAGTCTGGGTAGCGTCAAGCGGCCCCGTCTGGTCCGTTCCCGGTTTCACTCCCTGCTCCGCTCCCTGTTCCACTCTCTGCTCTGACCCCTTCTCAGCCAAGGCAGCCAGATCGTCGCGTAAAGCCGTCAGCTTGCCTCGGAGCTTGCGGTCCTGCTTGTC
Organism: Halieaceae bacterium; assembly: GCA_011523115.1. GTDB lineage: Bacteria > Pseudomonadota > Gammaproteobacteria > Pseudomonadales > Halieaceae > Luminiphilus. The sequence continues at coordinate 3,626 of WTHO01000126.1, forward strand.
AGTTCGCGCTATGAGGACGTCCCGAGATAACTGCAGGATCACCTCACCATTGTGATCGATGCCTTGTCGATACGCCGGCAGGAGTGCCTCTTCCCGGCCCGCAATTAATCGACGCACCTGGTCTGGCCAGTCCGGGTCTGCCGCGACCAGGATGTCCGCTAGCGCCTCGATCCACACGCGGCGATCCTCCAGCCAGAATCGGTCTAGGCGAGTCATTTGCGCCACCCCTTGCTGAATACGAGTGGTCTGCTCGGCGGTCAACGACCCCATATAACGCTTCAGCTGTTTGTCGAAACGCGCTTCCAGATCATCCCGATACTCACGATCTGTGCGCGCCAATCTATCGGATTCAAATTCCTCCTGCTTGGCAAGGAGGTTTTCGACAAACTCGGCTCGCTGCTCTGGACGCAGATCTTCGCCAGTAGCAAGCAGAAGCTCCAAAAAGGGGTCCTGAAAACGAATTGCCGCTTCCTCGATACGGTCAGACATCTCCCTCGCAGCCTGCAACGGCACGCCGTCATCGAGGATGGCTAATGACTCATCAAGCAACGCCACATAGGACGGCAACTCTTCGCTTCGATGCCACTCAAGGAATACTTCCAACCGTTGATCAAAGCGCGCGCGCTGATCGCGATCGAGAGAGACGTAATCGTCGAGATACCAGCGCACCAGAATATCGACGCGGTTATAAATGAACTGGGTCGCTGAGCAGGCCGTGACCGCCAACAACACCCCGCAACAAAGCAGCGCTCTCACAACGCTTAGGAGCCTTGCTGGCCGACAGGGACGCTGCCGGGCTCCTGCCGGGGCAGCATCTACCGTATGCACGCGCTTACAGGCCAAAGCGAAGGGCCCGTGCGCCTGTTTTTGGGGTTAGCGCTAGGCGGCGTTGGCGAGTACGAGCCCCCGGCCATCTAGCGCGGAGAGAATGGCCGCGAGGGAGGCCTGCACAATATCGTGACTGCGGCCTACACCGCAGGGTCGCTCCCCATCGATATTGAGTTGCACGTAACACACTGCCTCCGCATCGGCACTCTGACCCAAGGTATGCTCAGAGTACTCCACTAACACGATATGCCGACCGGTAAAGCGCTCCATAGCCTGCACGAAGGCATCAACAACACCGTTGCCGCTGCCGTTTAGAGCGACCTCCCCCTGGGGACCATGCAGGGTTACCTGAAGGCCGTCGGATCCGTCTTGCCTGGAGAGTTGATAGTCACCCAACTGCCAGCGATCGGCTGTGCTCAGATAGGTCTTCGTGAACAAGGCAAAGATGTCGTCACTGGACACCTCGGTTTCGCTGTCTTCAGCCAAATCCTGCACTGCCGCACTGAAATCAACCTGCAACCAGCGCGGCAACTCCAACCCGTAATCGCGCCGCAGTACGTGCGCCACACCACCCTTGCCTGACTGGCTATTAATACGTATCACTTCTTGATACGTGCGGCCTATATCCGCTGGATCGATTGGCAGATACGCAACGTCCCACGCGGCATTGTCATCGCGTTTGGACAAACACTTGTGAATGGCATCCTGATGGCTGCCTGAAAACGCTGTAAATACCAGTTCACCCGCGTAAGGATGTCGAGGGTGGACGGGAAGCTGCGTACACTCCCGCGCGACCGTGCAGATCTCATCCATGTGAGTAAAGTCGAGCTTGGGGTCTACCCCTTGGCTGTACAGATTCATGGCCATCGTCATGATGTCCATATTTCCCGTTCGCTCACCATTGCCCAACAAGGTCCCTTCTACGCGGTCTGCGCCCGCCATAACGCCCAGCTCTGCTGCCGCGACAGCACAGCCGCGATCGTTATGCGTATGGAGAGAAATAATCAATGCATCGCGATGCTTCACATGGTCGCAAAACCACTCGATCTGGTCGGCGTAGATATTCGGCGTGCTCATCTCTACCGTCGCCGGCAAGTTGATGATTGCAGGATGATCGGGTGTCGGCGCCAGCACCTCATTGACTGCATCGCAAACGGACACCGCAAAATCCAGCTCGGTGCCCGTGAAGCTTTCCGGACTGTACTCAAACACCCACTCAGTATCGGGCCTCGCGTCTGCGGCTTCCTTGACCAGCCGTGCGCCGGTGACGGCAATATCTAGGATGCCTTGTCGATCCAGCCCGAAGACATACTCTCGTTGGACCGTAGAGGTACTATTGTAAAAGTGCACCACAGCGCGCTTTACGCCCTCCAGCGCGGCAAAGGTCTTCTCGATCAAATCAGCCCGAGCTTGCGTCAGGACCTGAACCGTCACGCCCTCTGGAATACGGTTCTCCTCTATCAGCTTTCGCAAAAAGGCAAAGTCATGGCTCGACGCGGACGGAAAGCCCACTTCAATCTGCGTGAATCCGATTGACAGTAGCAACTCCCAGAGCCGCAATTTCTGCTCGGCGTTCATCGGCTCGACCAACGCCTGATTGCCATCTCGCAAATCAACAGAGCACCACTGGGGTGCCACAGAAATCACCTGATCCGGCCACCGGCGGTCAGATTTGGCAACAGGCTGAAAAGCCTGATACTTGCTATGGTCAAATCGACGGGAATCCATTTTCTACACCACCACAATGAAAGGGCGAGTAGTGTACCGACACGCCGGTAGCGATAGTCACCAATAACTTCTAAATTTCTGTCATTTTTAGCCGTATTCTTTAAAATTATTTCCCTTAATGGTATAAAAAGTCGAAAAATCCTCATATGACAACTAATAACATTATGCAGATGGACAGGCTGGATCGCCGCATCCTCAGGGTGATGCAGGAAGATGCTTCGCTGAGCAATCTTGAACTGGCGGAGCGGGTCGGTCTGTCGCCAACACCCTGCGCCCGGCGAGTCAGACGACTCGTCACAGAGGGCGTCATCACCCATCAAGTCGCGGTGCTTGATCCCAAGAAACTAGGGCTGAATTTAACGGCACACATTAGTGTGACTATGGACCGGCACACGCCGGAGCGGTTCGAAGCTTTTGAATCCGCTATTGCCAACTTGCCGGAGGTTGTGGACTGTTGCGTGGTGACGGGCCAAAGTGCCGACTATCTACTCAAGGCAGTCGTGCGGGACATGACCCATTACGAACAGTTTTTATTGGGTCAGCTGACAAGGATCCCGGGGGTGACCGGGGTGCACTCCAGCTTCGAGCTTCGCCGGGTGATTACAAAAACCGCCGTTTCTGTGCCGGAGGAGTAGTCAGCGCGCCGCTAACTCCTTCTCAACCAGAAAGCGAGCAATCTCCAGCATATTGGTTTGCCCACCCGCAGACCGCGTCTCGATCAAGTACTTTCCCGCCACCATCATCGAAGGCGTGCCGGAAATCTTTGCTGACCGCGCACGGGATTCCGCCTGGCGCACTTGAGAATCCACGCCGAACGAGTCAAAGGCCTTATCGAACTTTTCAGGATCGACGCCATTGTCCTCGAACAGATCGCGGAGCTCCAAACGCGACACGAGTCGCTTTCTGTCAACATGCATCGCATCGAAAATCACCGGGTGCACCGTTTCTTTAACACCCAGCACTTCAGTGAGGTAGTAGGCCTTGGCATGGATCCGCATCGGGTCGTTCCAGACTGCTGGAGACGGTTGCAACACCGCGCCCTCAGGTAGCTGCTTACCCCAGGCGGTCAGCATGGGCTCGAAGGTGTAGCAGTGGCCGCAGCCGTACCAAAAGAACTCTGTTACCACCACATCTGTTCCGCGCCCAACAGCAACCGGCGGGTTGAGGGTTTGGTAGTGCTGACCTTCGACCCAGCGATCTTCCGCCCAGGCCAAAGGGTGACTCAGCAACGCGACAAGCAGAAAAAGGCAATAACGAGTCAGTTTCATAACGTGATCCCTCCTTGGAATCTACTCGGAGACGGGGTCAGTGCCCCCGGCAGCTCAAGGGTTAGGCTGCAATCCGGCAATATAGCTTGCCACGGCCTCGATCTCCATATCGCTCATCCGAAACGCCGTGGTCCGCATGATCTTCGCTTCGCCGCCGTTGGTGCGGCCACTGGGGTCTTCATAGCCCTTACGGAACATTTTGAGCTGCGCAGAAATATACTCGGCGTGCTGACCGCCCAATGCTGGGTAGCCTGCGGGCCCGTTTCCGTTGCCTGTTGGACTATGACACCCGGAGCAGGCAGGCACTTGGCGTTCGGCAATACCCGCCAAATATACCTTGCGACCCAGCGCGACTTTCTCGGGATCTGCCATACCGCCAGTGCGCGACTGTGCGTTATAAAAGGCGGCAATGTCTGCAAGGTCCTGATCTGACATGTTGTCAACCTGACCGGCCATTAGCGCCACCGGGCGTCGACCGTCACGGATGTCCTGCATTTGCTTAAGCAGATATTTGTGGCCAAGACCCGCCAATTTCGGGAAGGTCGGCACGGCACTGTTGCCGTCTACGCCGTGACACGCCACGCACGTCGCTGCCTTGGCCTGACCCGCCTCACTGTCCCCCGCGGCCAGCGCGTGAGCACTCACGAGAGTCATGACCAGCGCACAAGACACCTTGATTACAGACTGAAACATAGGAACACCTGTCAATTTAAACTTTCCAGCGAGGCAGTCTTCACTGAGATGCGGCTGATCGACATCCCGCAAGCTCCCTCACTTAGATCTAGTAGTCGGCGCTTACTGAGCCGTCGACATATAGGTGATTAACGCAGCGTAATCTTCATCGCTGCAGCTGTTGCACAAACCGCCAGGGGGCATGGCGTTGAGGCCATTGCGGACCGAGGCGACGAGTGCCTCCATACCTTTTTCCATGCGGGGGGCCCATGCCTCAGCGTTGCCCGTCGCAGGTGCGCCAGCGACGCCAACGGCATGACAAGCGCCGCAAGAAGCCGCGTACTGAGGCGGCGGATCACCCGCGAGTACTGCCGGAGCCGAAGCCAACGCGGCGACGGCAGCGCCACGAATGGCAATGGTGCGAATCAATTCTGCTGTTCTCATGGTCAAACCCTCTGATCTTTATCATTACCTTGCCAGCCCGACGCTGGCGTGCGTCGCGAGCAATGCGGCGCAAAAATTCCTGTTTCGTTCGTCAGTCGAGGAAACCTCGTTCCAACCTCACGTTACTCTGGCTGCTTGGCCACTGACACCGCATTATCGACAGAGCACGCCGCGAAAAATAACGATGATTTCAGGCATAGCCGCCCGGAGAGCGTGGCATTATAGACGTTCCTTGTCGTGGCACAAATCGCAAAATGACCGACTTTCAGGCCGCTACGGAGACACTTAATTTTCGCAAGGCCGCGTTTTTACAAAGTGCGAGCGCCATCGAAAACGCACCAACCGATTTCGGCTCCGAGGTCGCCTTTGCGGGGCGGTCCAACTCCGGCAAGTCGAGCGCGATCAACACCCTCACCCATCAGGGGAAACTGGCCCGCACCTCGCGCACACCAGGGCGCACGCAGCTGATCAATTTTTTCTCTTTGAGCGAGCACCAGCGCTTGGTCGACCTCCCCGGATACGGCTTTGCCAAGGTGCCTCTGGCGGTGAAAAAAAAATGGAACCAACAGCTCGAGCGCTATCTTCAATACCGTGAGAGTTTGCGGGGCCTGGTGATGTTAATGGATATTCGCCATCCACTGACTGAGCCCGACCGGCAAATGTTGAGCTGGGCAGAGGCCGCCAGCATGCCGGTACACATTTTGCTCACCAAGGCAGATAAGTTAAAGCGAGGGCCTGCGCAGAGTACGCTGCTGTCGGTGCGCGAGGAGCTCTCGACACAATCAGACCTGATCAGTGTCCAGCTATTCTCCTCTTTAAAACGACAGGGCGTGGATACGCTCGGCCGGCAACTTAATCACTGGCTTACGGACTCATCGGTTTTCGACGATGCCCCGGACCAGGGCGAGGATGGCTGACCGGGTTCAATGCGCCTGATCCCAGTTATCGCCGGCGCCCGCCTCGACCAAAAGCGGCACATCCAGCACCCCTACATCTGACATCAACTGACAGACCGTTGTCCGGAGATCATCGACTGCGCCTGCTTCAACTTCGAAGACCAACTCATCGTGGACCTGCATAATCAGGCGCGCATTAATCTTTGAATCGTCCAACCAATCGTCAACCGCGAGCATCGCCATTTTGATGATATCGGCGGCTGTGCCTTGCATGGGTGCATTAATCGCAGTGCGCTCAGCTGCCTGTTGTCGCTGGCGATTACGCGCGTTAATTTCGGGAAGGTAGAGCCTCCGCCCCCGCAAGGTCTCGACGTAGCCGACATTGTGCGCCGACTCTCGAGTGCGGGCCATATAGTCTGCCACCCCCGGATAGCGCGCGAAGTAGAGGTCGATGTACTCCTGCGCTTCGTTTCGACCAATACCCAGCTGCTTGCCCAACCCAAAGGCGGACATACCGTAAATCAAACCAAAGTTAATCGCCTTGGCCTTGCGCCGTTGGTCTCCGGACACCGCATCGATCCCTACGCCGAACACCTCTGCTGCGGTCGCACTGTGCACATCGAGCCCTTCTGCAAAAGCGGTCAGCAGTCCAGTGTCCTGTGAAAGGTGGGCCATGATGCGCAGCTCGATTTGGGAGTAGTCCGCTGCCACAATCTTATTGCCAGGTGCGGCGATAAAAGCTTGGCGAATGCGCCTGCCCTCCTCCGTCCTGATCGGGATATTTTGCAAGTTGGGGTCTGATGAGGACAGACGTCCAGTTGCTGTGACCGCCTGATGGTATGAGGTGTGTACACGGCCCGTCCGCTGGTCAATCATCTCGGGTAGTTTGTCGGTGTAGGTTGATTTCAGCTTACTGAGACCGCGGTACTCCATGAGCACCGCAGGCAACGGGTAATCCAAGGCGAGCTCAGCGAGGACATCTTCAGCCGTGGATGGTGCGCCCTTGGGCGTCTTCCTCAGGACAGGAAGCTCAAGCTGGTTAAAGAGAATTTCACCCAGCTGCTTTGGAGACCCCAAGTTAAACGGCCCGCCCGCCAAATCGTGGGCCTGCGATTCCAACGCGAGAATCCGTTCCCCTAACTCCTTGCTGTGGGCGGCCAGCGTATCCCGGCAGACGAGCGCTCCATTGCGCTCAATCCGGGATAATACGGAAACCAGAGGGATCTCCAGCTCACGATATAGCGCTGAGAGCTGAGGCTCCGCATCGAGCTTTTCAGACAAAAGCCTGTGTAAGCGCAGTGTGACCTCCGCATCCTCGGCTGCGTAAGGTGCTGCCTGCTCGATGGGCACCTGATTGAAAGTCAGCTGCTTTGCGCCTTTGCCCGCAATATCCTCGAAATGAATGGTACGTTGACCCAGATACTTCAATGCCAGCGTGTCTAGGTCATGACGACTCCCTGCCGCATCGAGAATATAGGATTCGAGCATGGTGTCCTCGTGAATACCGCGAAGCCTAATATCGTGATTGGCCAATACATTGGCGTCGTACTTCAGATGCTGGCCGACTTTGGCAACCCGCTCGTCCTCAAGCAGTGGTTTCAATGCCTCGAGCACCTCGTCGCGACTCAACTGGTCGGGGGCGCCGGGGTAATCATGCGCCAAAGGCACATAAGCTGCCGCACCAGGCTCCACTGCGAAGGAGACGCCCACGACCTCTGCGACCATGTAATTCAGGCTGGTCGTCTCAGTATCAAATGCAAACAACGTTGCCCGCTTCAACTTGCCCAGCCAGTCATCAAAAGTCGATTGATCGAGCACGGTCGTCACCTCGACCTGCTCGCTCGCCTGTCCAGGCTCGGCACCCGATAACTCCCCCTCGGCCTGCTGGCCTGCTGCAGTTAGTTGCGCGCCGTCGGTGCCCTGCAACAACGCGTCCAGCCAGGTCTTGAACTCCAACTCACGAAACAGTGCAATCATGGCTTCCTGATCGGAGGGGCTTGAGTCAAGATCGCCCTTGGCAAGGCCGAGATCGCAATCCGTTTTAATCGTCGCCAACTCATAGCTGAGGTCGGCGTCCACTTTTGCACCTTCAAGCTTACTGGCGAGACTTTTGGCACCGCGAATCGGCAGTTCGGCTACCGCGTCCAGCTGCGCGTAAATCGACTCGAGTCCGCCGAGATGCTGCAATAAAGCGGTAGCCGTCTTTTCGCCCACCCCCGCAACGCCCGGAATGTTATCGACCTTGTCGCCCATCAGCGCCAGTAGATCGATAATCAGCTCGGGAGGGACGCCAAACTTGGCGATCACACCATCGCGATCCATCGCCGTGTTGTTCATCGTGTTGATCAGCGTCACGTGATCATTCACCAGCTGCGCCATGTCTTTGTCACCGGTCGAGATGACGACTTCGCGTCCGCTGGCGGCGGCCTCGACTGACAGGGTTCCAATGACATCGTCGGCCTCAACACCACTGATACAGATTAAAGGCAGGCCCATTGCCCGAATTACGCTGTGAATCGGCTCGATTTGTTCTCGGAGTTCATCGGGCATGGGAGGGCGATTGGCCTTGTACTCCGCGTAGATCTCATTGCGAAAAGTGGGGCCCTTGGCATCAAAGACGACCACCACCTGGTCAGCAGCATAGTCCGATACCAGTTTCCGAATCATGCCAATCACTCCTTTGGCCGCACCGGTATTGAGGCCTTTGGAGTTGGTGAGGGCGGGCAGTGCGTGGTAAGCCCGAAATAAGTATGAGGATCCGTCGACCAGAATCAGCCGGTTAGCCATGGGGTCAGTGCTCCCACAAGTATTGGGTAGAGCGTAAGGTTACCCGCATTTTGGGTATGTCGAGGGGTGCACGAAAAAAACCATGGTAATCGCCGCGCGGATTCATCAGCATCACATTGGCGCTGTGCTCCATCTGATAGCCGCCATTTGGCTCGCTTACCTTGCGAAACGGCGCATTGAGGCGCTGCGCCACACTGAGAATATCGGCAAACTCTCCCGTCACGCCCAAAAAATCCGGATGGAAGTACGGCACATAATCCGCCAGACGGGCAGGCGTGTCGCGCGCGGGGTCGACCGTTAGCATCACGACTTGCAGGTCATTGGCTTCGGTATCAACGAGCTGTGCTTTGAGCTCCGCCAGCTCCGCAAGCGTAGTGGGACAAATATCAGGGCAGTGGGTGAAGCCAAAAAAAATCAGTGTCCAGCGATTTGTTAGCGCATCGCGCGTAAATGGCGTGCCATGGTGGTCCATCAATGAAAACGCACCGGGGTCGCGCGGGGTATCGAAGAGAAATAAGCCGTTTGCGCGGGTTTCCGCAAGGCTCATGAGGCGCGGCTCGCCAACGCGATGAATAAAGCTCACTACTACAACGAGCATAAACAGCAGAACGCCGAAAACCGTCCAGCGTACGCCGCGTTGAGTGGATTCCGCCAAGCTGCTTCAACCTCCCGAATGCTTCAATAAAAATCGCAGATCGCTGATCACGTCTTTGTAGTAGAGGTCATCTGATATCCGCATCATGATCCAGCCGGCGGGGTCCACAACGTACCACTGTCGCGGCTGATCGACGGCCTCGGGTAATAGCGCAGCTAAGTCAGCGGGGGAAAGGGTCAGCGATGTGACCCCGACATGTTGCTGCGCCAGCCAATCCAATAACCCGCTCTGTGTTTGACTCTCAGCATCTGATCCAACGACTGCCACCGAGGCAGTCCTCACATCACCCAGCACGACCCGACCCACCCGGTTGAATTCTTTCCCCAGCGCAACGTGGATCTGTCGAGTCTGGTAAAGCTGGTTTTGGCAGACGTCATCGCAGACGCCGCCACGCAGAACAACCAGCAAGCGCCACTTGGTTGGCAGATCCTGCCACATCGTGTCAGCACCACCCTCGTGCTGGAACACCACCTCGGTCACATTACGAGGCGGATTGATCAACTCGCCGTGATTCGCGGTGCCGACGCTACCAACAATATCAACATGGCCCTCCTCAACCGCCCACCAAAGTGCAGTAGCGGCGAGCACCATAGAGAGGGGAATCCCCGCGATGAGGATCAATATCCACCGGGCTCGGCGCTGCTCTGCAGAGACTGCAGCGCCAGTCACGGCGAGGCTCTCCTGGTCAAGATTGCGCCAAGATTAGTCAGTCGCCACACTCCGATGAACACAAGTACAGCTGCCATGGCGAACCACTGAATGGCATAACCGATGTGTTTCGCGGGCGACTGATTCACTATCGGCCATTCAGCAACAAAGGCGAGCGGGGAACGCTGATCAACGCGAACCTCAAATGGGTAAACGGCGCGACCCGTCAGCGTGGACAAGGACCGCTGCCAATCGTCCCAGTACAGGGTCTGCACCGTAGCGGGCAGCGATGCGGGTGCTTCGGGTTTTTGCATCATGAGCGGCTTGCCCGCTGGCACATATATCCGCCCCGAGACCGAAACGGGACCCTCGGGTAACACCGGTGTGGGCTCAGTCCGGCGACTGGGGTCACCCGCCAACCACCCCAAATTGACGGGCACCAGCGCATCTTCAGCGCTCACCAGAGCGACAACGTGGTAACCGACTCGTCCTTGGTGGATCCGGTTGTCCAGCAATAAGTAATCTTCCGCTTGGAACAGCCCCCGCCACGTTACCTGCCTGTCCGCCAGACTCTCCGGGGGTTCGGTCGAGAGGGTCTTGGGGTGCACTGCCGGTAACGCTGCTCTCGCCTCCCAACGATCCACCAAGGCAGATTTTTCGGTCGCGCGGGCCAACTGCCACGACCCCAGATTAATCAATAGTCCCAGCAATATTATGCCGGCGACCAGCGCTCTGAGATCCCCCTTTACCGTCAGGGGTCCTAAGGTTCGGTTAAAATGCATAGCAGTGCTTCTCTCAGTTACCGCTTGTCGGAGCCGCCAAGACGCAAACTCGCCAGGACATGAACCATGCTTAAGACAGTCATCGTGCTACTTATGATAGCGCTTGTCGCCAGCCTCGCGTCGGGTTTGGTGTTTCTCATGTCAGACCAGGGCAACCCTGAAAAGAAGCGCCTGTTCACCTCTCTGGGGGCTCGTCTGGGTATTGGCGCCTGTCTACTGCTGGTTATTCTCTACGGTGTCATGACTGGCCAATTGGGGCACCAAAACCCCTGGGACCCAGGGCCCGGTGCGAGCGAAGCTGCTCAAGCGGAGTAAGGCGGGCTGCGCTTCAAGACTCCGGCACCCTCCAGTGAGTACATTCAGCCTTCGCCAACCAGCTCTCAGACCCGCCAATAAAAAAGGGCGCAACAGCGCCCTTATCAAAGCTAGAGCGCTTACAGGATGTAGACAAACAAGAACAGGAACACCCACACCACGTCCACAAAATGCCAATACCAACTTGAAGCCTCGAAGCCGAAATGATCGGTGGCAGTGAAGTGTTTTCGTCTGACTGAACGCACCAGCTGAATCAACAGCATGGTCATCCCCATGGCGACATGAAAGCCATGGAAGCCGGTCAGCATGAAGAAGGTGGAACCGTAGATGCCGGAATTAAGCGTTAAGCCATAAAGCGCATAAGCTTCGTAGTACTCAGCGGCCTGCAAGCCCAGAAAAATCAGCGCCAAGCCCACCGTGATACCCAGCCAGATATTAAACTTCTTTCGGTTGTCGGCGAGGATCGCGGTGTGTGCAACGTGAACCGTCGCGCTGGATGACAGCAGAATGAGGGTATTCCACATCGGCAACCACGCGTACCACGCGTGAGCGTCTGCAGGGGCCATGGACTTTTCCTGCGAGACAAAAGCACCGTTGTTTGCAATGGCTTGAGCGTCCACACCGCCCACGACCTCCTGAGGCGTTGTTGCGGGTGGCCACGCAAACTCAAACCCGGGCCACAGCAAGCCGTTCATGCGGCCGCCCTCTCCCTCTCCGGCCAACCAAGGGCCGACGAACTGCCTCACGTACAGCAGTGCGCCGAAAAATGCCGCGAAAAACATCACTTCAGAGAAAATGAACCAAAACATTCCCAAGACATAGCTCTGGTGGAGCTGACTGCTATTCATCCCCGCGAGATTTTCGCGGATGGCAGTGCCGAACCAACTGGCCAGCGTGAAGATAAAAAAGACCAACCCCGCGGTCAGCACCCACACCGAGTTGCTGGAACCCTCGTTGTTTCCATAGGTCATGTCATTGAGCACCAGCGCGGCGCCAAAGACTGACAAAATCAGGCCAATCGTCGCTCTGATTGCCAAGCTGGACGACTCGGGCACATAGTATTTTTCGTGACCTGCTGATGCGGATGATGAACTGGCCATGAGTGTCTCCTGAGTCAGCCGTTAGCGCGAAGCCAACCGATCGGTCGCTGTATCGGTGACGTCAAATAGTGTGTATGAAAGTGTGATCGTATGGATATCACGTGGCAGATCCTGATCGACGATAAACTGCAATGGCATGTCCGCCGCCGACTGGCCCGCCAATACCTGCTCTTCGAAGCAGAAACATTCGGTCTTGTGAAAGTACGCCGCGGCTCTGCTCGGGGACACGCTCGGTATCGCCTGGGCCACCATGCTGTTATCTGTGGGATTCAAGGCTTTGAATACGACGCCGTTGGCAGCACCGGGGTGGACACGCATTACCCGGGTGTCGGGCGCAAAGCCCCAGGGCATGCCGTCGTTGTTGACGGCGACAAACTGCACCGTGATCTCACGGCTCTCGTCTATGAGCGCAGGCACTGATGTATAGGCCTGATTCACTGTTTTGCCGTTGATACCGAGCGCGTCGCACAACACATTGTAGAGCGGCACCATGACGACGAAGACAAACGCAAACATGGCCGCGGCAACCGCCGACAGCTTCAATGCGGTATCAACCGCCGGGACCCGACTCAGGCGCAAGCTACCCACTGACTACTCCTGCCCAATGAACTCGCCATCAGATAGTGCCGGCAGGTTTAGGTACCAGCGGCGGCTCTTCAAAGGTGTGGTAAGGGGCCGGCGTTGCAACCGTCCACTCCAATCCCTCGGCACCATCCCACACTTTTTCTTCGCTCACAGGCTTGCCGGCGACGATGGTGGCAACCACGTTGTAGAGGAAGAGTAATTGCGAGGCGCCATAAATGAAGGCACCGATCGAAGACATCATGTTGAAATCCGCGAACTGCAGCGCATAGTCTGGTATCCGGCGAGGCATGCCTGCCAGGCCGACAAAATGCTGCGGGAAGAAAGTGATATTAAACCCGATGAAAGAGACCCAGAAATGCGTCTTCCCCATCGCTTCGTTGTACATCCGGCCACACCACTTTGGTAGCCAATAGTAGACCGCAGCCGTCATAGAGAATACTGCGCCCGCCACCATGACGTAGTGGAAGTGCGCCACAACAAAGTAGGTGTCGTGATACTGAAAGTCTGCCGGTGCAATCGACAGCATCAAACCCGTAAAGCCGCCCAACGTGAACAGGATCAAGAAGCCGATGCAAAACAGCATGGGTGTCTCAAAACTCAATGCACCACGCCACATGGTCGAGATCCAGTTGAACACCTTTACCCCCGTGGGTACCGCAATCAACATGGTGGCGTACATAAAAAACAGCTCTCCCGCGATCGGCATTCCAACCGTGTACATGTGATGCGCCCAAACGATGAACGACAGGAAGGCGATCGATGCCGTCGCATACACCATTGAGGCGTAGCCAAACAGCGGCTTACGCGAAAAGGCCGGGATAATTTGGGATACAACACCAAACGCCGGCAGGATGATGATGTAGACCTCGGGATGACCAAAGAACCAAAAAATGTGCTGGAACAGCACGGGGTCACCACCACCTGCGGCGCTGAAAAAGCTGGTGCCAAAATGAATGTCCATCAACATCATCGTTACTGCACCGGCCAAAACTGGCATCACCGCAACCAATAAAAAGGCGGTGATCAACCAGGTCCAGACGAACATCGGCATCTTCATGTAGGTCATGCCCGGGGCGCGCATATTCATTACTGTCGCGATAATGTTGATCGACCCCATAATTGAGGACACGCCGAGGATATGGATCGCGAAAATGAAGAAGGTGACCGAGGGCGCGGCGTAGGTCGTGGAGAGGGGCGCGTAGAAGGTCCAGCCAAAAGCGGGCGCTCCCCCTTCCATAAATAAGGTTGACGCCAGCATCAGAAAAGCCGGCGGAAGAATCCAAAAACTCCAGTTATTCATGCGCGGTAACGCCATATCTGGCGCGCCAATCATCATGGGAATCAGCCAGTTGGCCAGCCCTACGAAGGACGGCATGATTGCCCCAAAAACCATCACCAGACCATGCAGTGTCGTCATTTGGTTGAAGAAACCGGGCTCAACCAGTTGCATGCCTGGCTGGAAAAGCTCGGCTCGGATAACCATGGCGAAAAACCCACCAAGCAAAAACATGGCAAAAGAAAACCACAGGTACATGGTCCCGATGTCTTTGTGATTAGTGGTAAATAGCCAGCGTGAGATACCCTGGGCAGGTCCGTGGTGATCAGCCATTTCGTTGCTCCCCTTAACCGTTCTTCATGCCGGCTACATCGCCAGGCTGGACGACATCGCCCGTGTTGTTACCGAAGGCATTGCGCTGGTATGTCAGCACAGCCGCCAACTCGACATCATTGAGTTGACCGCCGAATGCCTGCATTGCCGTGCCAGAAACACCACCAGCAACGACGGCCATATGCGATGAAAGATCGCCCAAAACGACAGTGCTACCGGCAATGGCGTTGCCGATGCCGCCTTCTCCCTGAGCCCCATGACAGGCAAGGCAGGCGCTGTCGTAGACCGCCTTTCCTCTGTCCATCAGCTCATCAACCGACAGCGTTTGCATGGCAAGCTGGGTCTGAGCTGCAGCGGCGCCGCGCTTCGCCAATAGCCATGCGTCAAAATCTTCAGGCGATACTGCGTGCACCTCAACCGGCATAAAACCGTGGTAAGCACCACACAGCTCTGTGCATTGGCCGCGGTAAATTCCCTCTTCAGGAACGCGGGTCCATGCCTCATTGATAAAGCCAGGAATGGCGTCACGCTTCACGGCAATCTCGGGCACCCACCACGAGTGAATCACGTCGTTGGCAGTAACCAAAAAACGGACCTTGGTATTGGTGGGGATCACCAATGGCTCGTCGACCTCGAGCAGGTAATTGTCGCCCTTGTGCTCGGTGTTGTAGATCTCCTCCTGCGACGTAGCAAGGTTCGAAAAGAAAGCGACGGGCTCGCCCGACTCGTCCAGATACTCGTACTTCCACTTCCATTGATACCCCGTGATGAGGATATCGAGCTCGGCTTCGTCATTGTCGTAGACCTCTAAGAGGGTCGAGGTCGCGGGGACGGCCATTGCGATCAGAATCAGGAAGGGCACAACGGTCCACGCCACCTCTACCCTCGTGCTCTCGTGGAACTGGGCGGCCTGATGACCTTTGGATTTTCTGTGGGCGTAAATCGAGTAAAACATGACCGCGAAAACCGCAACGCCGATTGCGACACAAATCCACATGATGAGCATGTGGAGCTGAAAAATGTCAGCACCGATCTCGGTCACGCCTGGCGACATGTTTAACTGATTTTCTGCTGCCGCTAAGGGCGCAAAAAACGCCACGGCCGCTCCTGAGACACGTTTCCCCATCGCGTGCGGACTCCAATTGTTTTCGTGGCGCTTGTCCCCGAGCCACTGAGGGGGCTGAAAAGCGCCGGGATTATAACGAAGTTATTGCAAAATCCATGGGGAAAACGTCACACCCCCTTGAACGGCCGGTATGGTCGTGGGTCACTTCCATGAATGCCAATGCTTTTTACGAATTTCCTTTATAAGCAGGAGTCATATCTGCCGCCGGGTAAGGGAGAAAGTTTGAGCTAATTAATCGATTAGCTTGATGCTTTCTGCAGGGGTTTCCACTCGACGCGCAGACGGGCGGGTGACCCGGGTGGCCGGCACCTCCGCAGGAGCCGCGGGGCGGGCTTCGACAAATTCGCACTCGATACATCTTCTTTGGTCAGCTTCCACATCGATGACCGTGCGATCAGTCGCGCCGCAACGCGGGCATACCGCTCCCGCAATAAAGCGTTGCCGTTGTTTGGGTTCAGCGCTGGAATCCGACATACTCGTCTCGCAGATCAGGTGTATTCATCAGCAATCAAATTCACAGTGTAGCAATCCTGACGGCACTTCAAGCGCATCAGCAAATGGGCTCGCAGTGCCCTCAGTCAGGGCAGCGCACAACCTGGAGATGGCAGGTGACAGCGGAAAGTTTTGAGGGCGCGGCAAATGTCCGCAGTGTTTTAGGTATCACGCCGACCCTGGGCGATCGGGTCATGATTGATCCCACCGCCGTCGTCATGGGAGATGTCTGGCTGGGTGACGACGTCAGCGTCTGGCCGCACACTTCGATGCGAGGCGACGTACAGATTATCAGGATTGGCGCACGGACCAATGTTCAAGACGGCACCGTGCTGCACGTGACACATGATGGCCCGTATAACCCCGGCGGGTTTGCACTGCATATCGGTGAAGACGTGACGATTGGCCACCGCGCGCTACTGCACGGATGCACCGTGGGCGATCGCGTGCTGGTTGGGATGGGCGCCATCATCATGGACCAAGTCGTTGTGGAAGACGACGTCATGATCGCCGCCGGCGCGCTCGTGACGCCCGGAAAGCGCCTCCGGAGCAAACACCTCTATGCGGGCACCCCAGCAAGGGAGGTCCGGGCACTGACAGACAATGAAGTGAGCTTTCTCCCATACAGTGCGCAGGGTTACGTCTCCCTCAAGCAGCGTTACTTGGGCAAGGGCGGTTAATCTGTGGCGCGGGCAGCCCTTAAGGTATCAATGAGGCTACTGGTGTCAGGGTAGTGACCCAACCAGAGATAGAAACTTTCTGCGGCCTGTTCGACCAACATGCCCAATCCATCTCGTACGGCCGCTGCCCCGCGTCCTTCAGCCCAGCGCATAAACGGAGTGGGGCCTGCGCCATAAGCCATGTCATAGCCGTATGCGTCAGTCAGGGACATTGTTTCCGGGAGTGCCGGCATCTCACCGGCGAGCCCTGTGCTGGTGCCGTTAATCACCAGATTCCACGGCCCCGAATTCGCTGCATCGAGGCCGCCGCCCCGAACGCGGGCGTCCCTGCTGGCCCAGTCTGACGCCAAAGAAGCCGCACGCTCCGGCGTTCGATTCACGATGAAAATCTCGGCAGGCCCCGCCTCCAGAAGCGCCGGTATCACTCCTTTAACGGCGCCTCCCGCACCAACAATCAAAATCCGCGCATCCTTCAGTGACCAGCCTGCGCCGCCGGTGATGTCGGTGACTAGCCCTTTCCCGTCAGTATTATCCGCGATGATCTGACCATCCGCCGCCCGCCTGAGAAAATTGGCGGCGCCTGCCAGCTTTGCCCGCGAAGAGACCTGATCCGCCAAGGTGAAAGCCCGGCTTTTAAAAGGCAAAGTAACGTTGAGACCAAGACCACCCCGCTCAAAAAAGTGGCCCACCCATGTCTCGAAGCTATCGATTGCCACCAGTTCCGCGCGATAGTCGATGTCTCGGCCCATTTGCGCGGCAAAGGCCGAGTGTATCGTAGGCGACAGGCTGTGATGGATCGGGTTACCCACCACCGCAAATCGGCCGGGAAATGAGCTATCGGTCATTACGCAGCCTGCCGCTGGCTTCCCGTCGGCGCATTAAAATACGGCGCATGCTGATTACCGAGAGTCCGCCGCGGTCTCAAGACCAAGCCAATCCCGGGGACGCAAAAAATCGGTCATGAGCGTCGCCTCAGGAGAGCCGTCATCTGGAGAGTAGCCGTATTCCCAGCGCACCAGTGGCGGTAAAGACATGAGGATCGCCTCCGTGCGGCCATTGGTTTGCAAGCCAAAAAGAGTGCCTCGGTCGTGGACCAGATTGAATTCCACGTAGCGGCCTCTTCGATACAGTTGCCACTGTCGCTGAGCCTCGGTCCAAGGCGCATCTTTTCGACGCTCAAGAATGGGCACGTAGGCGCTGAGAAAGCCGTCGCCAACGCTCCGCATAAACGCGAAGGTTTGATCGAAACCCCATTCGTTTAAATCGTCATAGAACAGACCACCCACTCCCCTTGGCTCTTTTCGATGTGGCAGATAGAAATAGTCATCGCACCACTTTTTGAGGCGAGGGTAGGTCTCCTCGCCAAACGGATCACAGGCTGCCTTGGCAGTCTGGTGCCAGTGAACGGCGTCCTCCTCGTAGCCATAATAAGGCGTCAAGTCGAATCCGCCGCCCATCCACCAGACGGGCTCCTCACCTGGCTTTTCAGCCATGAATAAGCGCACATTGGCATGGGAGGTCGGCGCATGCGGATTTCTAGGGTGAATCACCAAAGAGACCCCCATTGCACGAAAACTGCGTCCCGCCAGTTCGGGTCGATGCTGGGTCGCGGAGGCGGGCATGCCCGCGCCCACCACATGCGAGAAATTCACACCCCCCTTCTCAATCACGTCGCCCTCTGCCAGTACACGGCTGACGCCACCCCCACCCTCGGGTCGATCCCATGATTCAGTGGCAAATGTCGCACCACCATCGATTGATTCGAGCGTTGAGCAAATTTTCGATTGCAATCCTGTGAGGTAGCTCTCTACTGCCGTCGCGTCCACCAAATACCCCCGTTTAATTTATCGTTCTCTCGACCCGCCAGCCTAAACACGAATGACAGTGCCATCACTCGCTCGACGTATTGTTGATGGTTTCCCGGCCGCGTCAATAGCACCCGGCATGCAGGGTAGTGCCGTCCCGAAGTAACGCCGCACCTCCCACATTTGGCGTGGGGGCGCCAGCCCTGCCGGATTGGCGCTGGTAGAGATCAAAGGCCCACCAAAAGCCCGGCACAAGGCGGCCAAGGCGGGGGATGAGGTAACGCGAATGGCCACTTCATCACTGTTTCCCGTTACCCATGGCGGAAACACACCACGGTGCGGCACCAGCCAGGTATTGGGGCCTGGCCACGAGGCAGCAATAGCATCACGTTGCGAAGATGGCAGGGTTCTCAGCACAGCCGAGAATGCCTCCCCCCTGTCGGCAACCACAATCAACCCCTTATGAACAGGCCGCTTTTTTAATGCCAGCAGATCCTTCACAGCCAGCTCATCAAAGGGGTCGCAACTAAGCCCCCAGACGCCCTCGGCGGGGCAAGCCACAACGACTCCTGAAGCCAGCATCTGCGAGAAATAGGGCGCACGCCACTGCGAGTGAGGCTCGACTGAAAGCGTTGTGTTCATATGGCATTGTCGTCACTGGGCAACGACACCTTACCTCACACGCCCCGCATGCGGCCAATGAGCCCGCCCCATAAAACCTAGTGAGCGGCGCTGTAACCCTCGGGCATGCGAACAACGCTACCGAGGACCTCCAGCCCCGAGAGGCAGCTCAGGCAACGATTCATATCCCAACCCATGGAGGTGGCGATATCCTCCGCCCGATGAACGCCTCGGCCTAACAACAGCATGACGCGTTGCTGATCACTTTCTAGCACACTCGCCGACGGCCCCTCAGACTCGGCGCCCACTGGTGTTGGGGCCGAGTTTGAGGCTGGGGAATCTGGGCGCACGCCGAGGCAGGCAAACAGATCCTCCACCGACTGCACGAGTTCGGCGCCATCGCGAAGGAGGTAATGACAGCCAGCACCACCGGTGTGATAAATCGACCACGGTAGCGCCAACACATTCCTGCCTTGGTCCGCTGCGGCTGAGGCCGTCAGCAACGTACCACTGGGGCGCCCTGCCTCGATGACCAAAGTCGAACCGCTTAACCCGGACAAGGTCCGATTACGACGATGAAAATGATGTCTCCTAGGGGGTGAGCGTAGTGGGAATTCGCTGACCAGCACGCCACTGCCTGCAATCCGGCGGGCCAGCTGTTCATGTCGACGCGGATAGACCTGATCGATGCCAGACGGCAACACTGCAACAGTCAATCCATCCGCCCGCATAGCGGCATCGTGCACGATGCTGTCGATACCCAGCGCCAGGCCACTCGCCACACAGAAACGGGCCTGCACGGCGGCGGTAGCGAATTCAGTTGCCGCCCTTCGGCCGTCAAGAGAGGGTTTCCGCGTGCCGACAATGGACAACATTGGCATGCCGAGTAGTCTTGGGTCACCCCGGGTGAACAAGAAAGGGGGCCGGTCACTGCATTCTTTCAGCAACGGTGGATATTCGATGTCTCGCGGTGTCACGATCCATAATCCATGAGGGGCGCCAGTTAAGGCCTCGGGCAACGTGATTGGGGCCGAGGTAGACAGGACCTGTTTCAGCGCCTCCAGCTCCGAGGTTGCAATACAACTTGGTGTGCTTTCGAGCACTGCCTCCGGTGTCGGGCAGGCATCAAGAACCCGATCGAGCCAGCGGGCGCCCTCAACATAAACCCTATCCGTCAGGGCCAACCAACGGCCATCGATTTCGGGGTTGTGTCCAAACTGGTGAGCCATCTCTCATCCCTGAGTCATGGTGTCTGCTTGTTTACATCGCTGGCATTTTTCCTCGCGACAATGGCAGATAATCCTCTGTCATCACCGAACCGCCAGGTTAGGGATTGCGCAGCGTATCTCCCACCGACAAGGGCCTCGTCGCCTCAAGCACGAGGCCAAAACTCGCCCGCTCAAAGACCGAAAAGACGATTAAGACGCCGGCCCGAACCTCCGGTAACAAGACCGGCTTACCCGTAACGGGGTCTTTGGCGAGCTGTCCGGCTTGATCGATAACCAACACATCGCCCACCTGCAACGACTCCCGCTCGCCTCGATTCAGCACGACAATGTCCAGCACACCGATTTGGGTCACACCACCCGGCACGGCAATCATAGTGGCGTCATCGATTGTTATAGCTGGCGCCTTCGGCTGAAAAGCCGGGTCAACAATCGTATCCACCACCGGGAGGAGTCGGTCACCGATGCGAATCTCTGATCGCATTTCTGTCACTCTCAGCTTCGCGGCATCATCTTCAGTCAGACTGGCGGGGTCCGCTTGCTCCATCATGACTTCTCCGACATCGACGACCAGCACACCAAGACTCTCACCTGTTTGAGGGTCATACAGCGTGTCAAGAGGACGCACCAGTCGAAACCTGCGCGTCCCGTCCCAGCGCCCCTTGGCATAGACCCTGTCACCTAACCCACTCAGCAACCGACCCGAGTCGCCCGCCAAAATATAGGACGCCCCCTCGATTAGACTGGTCTCAACGACGCGATGCTGGCGAAGGAAGGGTTCGATCTCGTCGCGAGGAATCGGCGGAATAGCGAGGGCCAGAGGGCTTGCCCTCATGGCCGGCGATAGCTTGACCTCATGCTGCGCTGCACGGGCGACATAAGGCACGCCATCTGCCCAAAACAGATCCAGTTGATCGCCCGGATAAATGAGGTGCGGGTTATCGAGGTGTGGGTTGCCCTGCCATAAATCGGGCCAGCGCCAGGGATCACTGAGAAATAACGCCGAGATGTCCCAGAGCGTGTCACCCGCCTGCACAATATAGGTATCCGGCGCATCGGGGTTTAACCGCAGCGGTCCCTGAGATGGCGCTGCCGCAGCCCCCGCCGTCAGTGCCAGCGCCAACAAACACCCTATGCACCGGCGCAAAAAGCGGTTATTTCTTAAAAAATACGGGTTAGCGTTCGAACAGATCGCAGTCCATTTGCTTGCGTTCACAGTAATCACTCCTTTGTTACTGCTTTTTCCGCGCGCCCTTTATGCCAACACAATCACTGCCACCACAACGGAGGCGGCGCGCTATACTCCAAGTCTGCGGTCGCGTTTGAATTGGAGCAAGACCAAATCCGAACACTTTTCCGCTTTGCTCAGACCCCACCACTCGGAATCGTCCTACATGGCACTACTGACAATCCTCGAGTTTCCCGACCCGCGGCTCAGAACCCGTGCGAAACCCGTCGCCACGGTCGACTCAAGAATCCAACGCTTGGTTGATGACATGTTTGAAACGATGTACGCAGCGCCCGGTATTGGACTGGCGGCCAGTCAAGTCGATGTCCACGAGCGGGTAATCGTTATCGACCTCTCTGAGGATCGCACCGACCCCCGCGTTTTCATCAATCCAGAAATCACGATATTAGACGACACGCTCGGCAACTACGACGAAGGGTGCCTGTCGGTTCCGGGTTTCTATGAGACCGTGCAGCGTCCACAGGTGGTTGAG
>WTHO01000182.1:0-2497 GCA_011523115.1 Halieaceae bacterium
GGATCTTCATAGAGCCAGACCGCCTCCTTGCGAACCAATCGTGCGCCCGCAAGATCCACGTCGGGGGTGCTGGCGATCATATCGAGGGCTGAGATCACCGCAAAGTCAAATGCCTCCGCTTCCTCGCCATAGTAGGACCAAGCCTCCCTGAATAAGGGGGTAAAGCGCGCGCGAGCGCTGCGGCCAATGCCTCAACATCCAGACTCATGAGCCATTGGGCAAGGGCATCGTACCGGGCGAACCCCTCGGCGGATACGGTGACCTGCGTGCCGTCATCAGCGATCGGAAAAGCCTCTTTGGGGCGAGCGATGGGAAGCAGCTTGTAGGGTACTTCTCCTTGCACCAATAGGTAGACCATACTGGTGCCGCGCTCGATCACGTTACTGGACATCAGGTACTGTTGGCCGGCATTCCCAAGGGGAATATCGGCGACGGCATCCCGGACCTCGTCGTCACTCTCGTCAAGTTTTGGCAGGGGGTCTTGAGCGGGCGCCGGCACCGGCGCCTCTTCGATGACTGGCGTTTCAGGCGCGGGGGCGGGGGTATTCTCTACAGGGTCAGCCAGCTCTGGCTCGGGTTCCGGCACGATGGTCGGTGGGGGTGCAGGCGCCTGCTCGCTCTGAGGTAAAACGCCAGTGAGAAACAGGGCGCCAACCGCAACCACGCCAATGAGTGCAGCGATCAGTAAGATCTGGGCCACTGTCAAAGCGCCGGTCTGGAGGCGCCGCGTCCGGAATGTATCAGGCATTATTTTTACTCCTTCGGTGCTCGCATTATTGGCGAGTAACCGTCAGTGCGTTCATCTCATCCAGCGCAACTTCAAGTTGATCAACCAGATCGTCAAATACTGCGATGGTGGCCTCCATCGGTGCTGTAGAGGTCATATCAATGCCGGCTTTCTTCAACAGTGCTATGGGATAGTCATTAGAGCCTGACTTTAGCATCGTTAGATAGCGCTCGCGGGCTGGCTCCCCTTCTTCAATGATCATTTTGGCCAGCGCCGTCGCGGCCACAAATGAAGTTGAGTACTGATAGACGTAGAAGTTATCACTCCGTAAAAAGTGCGGGATCCGACTCCACTCGATCTGATTCAATTCATGGGCGTGAACGGCGTCACCATAGTAATCCGCAAAGACGTCGGCGTAGAGGTTATTCAGTACATCGGCAGTCAGCGCTTCTCCGGCTTCCACTTTTGCGTGAGCGCGTGCCTCAAAGTCTGCAAATGAAGCCTGACGGTAGAAGCCCCCCCTGAATTCGTCGAGGTAGGAGCTGAGCAGATAGGCGCGCTCGCCTGCAGACGATGCCTCGCTGAGCATTTTCTGCATCAGAATGGCCTCGTTGGTCATTGATGCAACCTCCGCGATAAACGTTTTGTAATCACCGTAAACCTGCGGCTGGTTACTGCGAGTCAGGTAGCTGTGAATGGAGTGGCCATATTCATGCGCTAACGTCGAGACGTTATTGAGTGTGCCCTCATAGTTCATCGACAGGTAGGGTTTCGAAGTATAGGTGCCCCAGCTGTAGGCCCCTCCGCGCTTGCCGCGATTGGCCATGGCGTCAACCCAGCCCTCTTCAAAACCCTTCCAATAGATATCGATGTATTCTTGACCTAGTGGGGTAAGGGCGTCCGCAACCAGCTGCTTGGCGTTCTCAAAGCTGATGTCTGCCATCGTTGGCGGCACAATTGGCGCGTACATGTCCCAGATCTCAAGGCGTTCCACCCCGAGTGCTTCTTTGCGAAGCTTGAGATAGCGTTGCAGCGGTTCGCTGCCGGCTTTGGCCGTGGTCAGAAGATTATTGAAGATCTCGACCGGAATCGCATTGACATATGTCGCATGCTCCAACCTCGACTCAAAGCCTCTCGCTCGCGCAAAGAATACGCGGCTTTTCACATGCCCCTCGTAGTTCGCCGCCAGCGTATGGTTGAGAGCGTTATAACCTTTGAAGAGGCCTATCCAGGCATCTTCGCGCACGCGGCGGTCAGTCGAGTGAAGAAACGCGCCATAGCGAGAGTTCGTGAGTTCAACTTCGTTGCCATCGCTATCGATCACGGTGCCAAATTGCAGATCGGAGCTGTCGATGGCGGTAAACACACTGTCAAACTTGTCCAGCGGATCTGAGGCCATGGCCAATAGCTTCTCCTCGGCCTCTGACAAGGTGTAGGGGCGCATCCGCGCAATTTCCTCAAGGTAATGGGTGTAGACAGCTAACCCCGGCGTGCTTGCCAACAATTGGCTGAGCGTATGTTCAGGGATGGCGAGTAGCTCGGGGGTAAAGAAAGACAGGGTCTCTTGATATCGGGCGTAAAGGCTTTGCGCCTCTGAGAAGCGCGCAGCGTTTTCCGACACCCGTGTGTCCTCATAACTTCGCAATCCGGCGTAGACATACAGGTTGGCAATAATGGTCTCAACAGACTGCATGGCCTCGATAGCGGCCAGCAGGGTTGGACCGTCAGTGGACAACTGGCCGCGGAATTGCTCCAGCGCTGGGAGGGCGT
>WTHO01000182.1:2597-5747 GCA_011523115.1 Halieaceae bacterium
TCAGGCTGGCTGTAGGTATCCAGCCCCGATACGGTGACGAGATCCATTTGGTCCAGTGCGAGGGCGCCATCCTCGCGTCGGGCGTGGGAGGGGAAAAAGAGTTCGCTGACCTCGCCAATGATCATGTGAGTGCCATTGATTTTCAGGGGCAAATGCTGACGCAGTCTGCAGCCCACTTGCAGCGGGGACTCGCGGACAAACGGCGCCTGACAGTTGGGCTTCCATTCCTCCGTAAAATCACAGGCAGCGAACTCTGATTGCGTTCTGGGGTAGGGAGCAGAGGTTTGGTGTGCCCGCGCGGCTTCTTCGAGCGTAAATGCGTTCAGTGTCCAGCATTGGGTGTCGAGAATGTTGCTGAGGGTATGTCGTTCGCTGCTACCGGTATCAGGTCGCAAAATCATGGCCAGTAAGGGCGGTCGGGAACCGAGATGAAAATGTGAGCTGATGATCGCGAGATTGCTTTGGTTGTCTGCACCACAGGTACCCACCAGCATCCCCGGTTTATAACCCGGCAAACAGTTGATCAGGCGTGCCCGCTCTTCCGCGTCCATCTCGGCCAGATCGACTTGCCCCAGACTGACGACCGTCACAGCGAAGTCTTACTTGGCTACAGTGTCGGCTGGGTAGCGTTTGGCATAGCGTCGGGTGGCCCACACCCGATAGCACCATGCCGCAACCGGTTTAATGATAGGCCAGGAAAGCCACTGCCAAAGAAAACCGATGCGGGTGTATTGCCAAGCGGCGATGTTCGCGTCCAGACCCGTTACCCAGTGGCCATTCTTGCGCAGATGGAGCGATTGCAGGAGGGCTGCCTTGTCCGGAGTATCATCTGACTCGGGCAAGTCATGGATATCCTGAAGGATCAGTCGTTCCGACTTCAGCCGCGCCAGATGCCCCATCTCGCGCCGGCACAAGGGGCAACTGCCATCGAAGTACAAAGTATCTTGCTCGCTCATGCCCTCGGTACGATGAGCGCAAGGGAGCGGATGTTGTTGGTAGCCCGAAACATGGGCAGAAGCGGTACAGTCGGCCGATGTCCTCAGGGCTCTGCGATGAGCGCTGCGATCTGCGCCCTGAGCGCTTCTTCGTCACCTTTGCGGAAACCCACGTGGACCTCGCGAATCAGCCCATCCCTGCCAATCAGATAGCCTGATGGCATGCCAGATACCGCAAAGGCGCGCCCGGAATCCCCGGTCTTGTCGATCGCGACGGGGTAGTCGACCGGGTAGCGCGATAAAAAGTCGAGGGCGTCCTCATCTACATAATCAACGCTGATGGCGACCACAGCAAAATCGTCTGGCGAAAAGTCTGTGTTGAGCCTATTCAGTGCCGGTAAAGACAGTCGGCAGGGGCCACACCAGCTGGCCCAGAAGTCCAGATAGGTAACTCGCCCCAGGAAAGACGTGTTAGATACCGTGCCCTCGCCATTGGCAATGAGCGGGAGTTCCCATGTCGGTTGAGGAAGGGGTTCCTCAAGCGTGATGTGCGAGCCTCGCTCTGCTTTGCTGGTGAGCGCAAATGCCAGAAGCAGGGCTGTCACTCCGGAAAGCCAGCTGTATGCGGATCGCGTCATATTACCGTGCGCTCGTCTCGCCTATCGGTTTCGGCCAAGCCGTTCATGCGCATCAACCCACTCGTTAGTGCGGGTTTTCTTATCGACCCTTGCGGCTCCCGACAGCGACAGTTCACCGGCGACCACCAGCGCGGCTGCGATTTCGCAGAGCTTGAGTGCCTTGCCCTTGCCCTCACAGCCCATCATGCGCAGGCACTCTCGTTGAGTGGGCAGCGCCGTGCCACCGCCGTAGGTCGCCATAATCAGTGCCGGCAAAGTGATTGAAAAATAAAAGTCGCCCTTGCTGGTCGCGCGTTGATAGGTCGTGCACTGGTTCGATTCACCAATATTTGCGACGTCCTGCCCGGTGGCGAGGTATAGCGCAGCCAGTGCATTAGCCGGATGGTTTGCATTGTTGGACGAGTTGGTGAGGATGGCAGACAGCGTTGAGATTTGCTGTCCGTATGCAATCTGCTCAGGAGCCACCCTAAGATGCTTCAAGAGAATGTCTCGGGGCACGGTGATTTCTGCGGTCACCCGCTTTCCCCGCGTTTTGAGCAAATTGACTGATGAGGTTTTCTTTTCGGTATCAAAGTTGCCTGAGAGCATGTAGTGCAGCATCTCCGGTCGCTGCTCGTGGATCCATTCGCAAGCAATGAAGGTCGCGCGGCTGACCATGTTTTGGCCTGCAGCGTCGCCTGTCGAGTAATCGAAGCGGGTAAAGACCATGCTATGGACGTGGTAGCTCTCGATATCATGCAGTTTGCCGACTGAGGTTGATGTCTCGGCCTTTGCCTTAATGGCATCAAAGTTATCTTTGATCCAAAGCTGGAAGTCCCGGGCTTGGCGAGCGTTTCTGAAGATAAAGACCGGCGAGCGTTGCATGGATTCCTCGGAGACGGTTGTGAGGACACCACCGCATTCCCGTATCACTTTCATGCCGCGGTTGTAGGAGGCCAGCATCGTCCCCTCTACTGTCGCCATGGGTACGTAGAATTCCCCTTGGGCGTGTTCGCCGTTCACCAGTAAGGGCCCGGCAACACCGATCGGAATCTGCGCGACACCCCAGAAATTCTCGATGTTGCTCTCCATCTCGTGAGGATCAAACGAGAAGCGCTTGGTGTGATCCAAAGAGGCGCCCGTTTGCGCCTCAATGAAGCGTTGACGTTCTTCTACTATCTCAGTGCTGTAGTCGTCGTCGGCGCTGCGGGGAATCTTATTTCGGTCTGTCATAAGGCGTTGATCCGTGCTTTGGCTTGCTGATATTCGCTGGTGAGCTTCGCCACGTAGTCTGCCGTTGTGCCAAGGCTTTTGACAGCCCCGATACCTTGCCCACATCCCCAGATATTCTTCCACGCTTTGGCGTCGGTGTTGCCGCCTGAGCCGAAGTCCATTTTGCTGGGGTCGCTCTCGGGGAGATTGTTGGGGTCAAGTCCCGCCGCTTCAATCGACGGTTTCAAATAGTTGCCGTGGACGCCGGTAAAAAGACTGCTGTAAACGATGTCATCGGCGCAGTAATCGACGATGGCTTGTTTGTATGCTTGCTCCGCCTCGGCCTCTTCGGTGGCGATAAACGCAGACCCGATGTACGCCAGATC
>WTHO01000182.1:5847-7287 GCA_011523115.1 Halieaceae bacterium
TAGCTGTGCACCATCTCGTTGACCCACTCCTTGGCGCCGAGTGAGGTAATCACAATCGGTACCTCGTACTTCACGCACATGTCCATGTCGTGCTTCAGACGCGCGTTGGAGCCGTGCACGATCTGATTCACCGCGAAGGGTGCCGATGGCGCGTCCGGGTTGGCTGCGTCATGGTCGGCAAGCTCAGAGGTAATCCGCTCCAGCCATTCCTCGAGCACCGGTTCGGGGCGCGCATTCAGGGCCGGAAACGACCCGACGATACCCGCCTTGCACTGTGCGATGACCAAATCAGGATTGGAAATAATGAACAGGGGAGCGCCGACGACGGGCAGTCTGAGGCGGTTTTGTAACGCGGGTGGCAAAGCCATATGAACAATCTCCTGATGATCCTGATGGTTGGAAGGCGCAACGCTATACATCTGTCTAAGTGGGTACAAGTGCCGCGCACTTAAGCGCGCTATTCAGCGCGTCAATGGTCTGTGCAGAGCCCAAGGCACGAAGCATAATGTCACCTCGCCCCGGGTTTCAGGCACGCTGACTGCCCAACAAACCGTCGCGCGAGACTACTTAGTCAGGCCGAGTCATCGCCCATGTATCAGCAGTTTTTTGGACTCAATGAACAGCCATTCTCCATCGCGGTGAATCCGCGCTACCTGTTCATGAGTGCCCGCCATCGCGATGCGTTGGCGCACCTGTTGTACGGTGTAGGGAGTGGCGGTGGATTTATTTTGCTGACGGGCGAAGTGGGCACGGGCAAGACAACCCTGAACCGGTGCTTGCTGGAGCAAATGCCCGAGCATACAGACATTGCGATTGTGTTGAACCCAGCGCTGAGCGCGGTCGAGCTGTTGGCAACTGTCTGCGATGAGTTCGAAATTGAGTATCCCGCTGGAACAGACAGTCTTAAGGTGCTCACGGACTCCCTCCACCAGTTTTTGTTGAGCAACCATAGAGCGGATCGACGCACCGTACTCATGATTGATGAGGCCCAGCACCTCGGATTCGATGTGTTGGAGCAGATTCGCCTGCTGACTAACCTTGAGACAGACGAAAAGAAACTCTTGCAGATTATCCTGACGGGGCAGCCGGAGCTTGCGTCGATGCTGTCCCGTCCTGAGCTGCGGCAGTTGAACCAGCGAATCACGGCCCGGTTTGACCTGACTCCCTTAGATCGTGCCGAGACCCGGACTTACGTTCAGCATCGCCTGAATATTGCCGGAAATCCCGATGACAGAGCCATCTTTTCCGACTCGGCACTGCGTGAGATCTATCGCTTGAGTGGCGGTGTTCCCCGGTTAATCAACCTCCTGTGCGATCGCGCGATGATGGGCGCCTACGGACGGCAGCAGGACCGGATTTCGGTTGGGTTGATCGGGGAGGCTGCTACGGAGGTACTGGGTTCTGCGCCAGCAGGTCATGGTCGAACGGGGCGAGGGGGTA
>WTHO01000060.1 GCA_011523115.1 Halieaceae bacterium
ATCTTTTCCGATCTGCTTCCCAAAAATCATCCCTTCGTTCAGACCTATAAAGACCACCCGAATTTCGGCAACCCGCTAACGGTCACGGTCATGATCAAGGCGCGGGAGGGGGACATCTATAACCCTGCGACGCTGCAAAAAGTATGGGACATCACCCGTGATATTGATCTGGCGCCTGGCGTTGACCATGACCAAATTCTCTCCATTGCCACTGAAAAGGCGCGTTACTCCAGAGCCACCCCGTTTGGCATAGACAGTCAGCCGCTGATGGGCGATCGGGCCCCGGCGAATGAACAAGAGGTCGCGGAATTTCGCGCACGGCTGAACAAGGCACCCAACGCCAGAGCGTTCCTGGTTTCTCAGGACCATAGCGCTGCATTGGTGACGGCAACCTTCATCGAGCGGCGGTTGGACTATGCCGAGGTGTTCGATTACGTGCAGACGCTTGCCGCGTCGAATCGTGACGACGGCCACGACATCTTCGTCGCAGGGCAGCCGATTCTGACTGGCTGGGTCTACAGCCACCAGCTAGAGATGCTGGGCATTTTTGCCGTTACCACGGTGGCGCTCATTCTGTCCCTGGTCCTGTATATGGCCAACCTCGCTGGCGTGGTCACGCCGCTGTTAACCAGCATCGTGGCGGCCATCTGGGGTTTCGGTTTTGTGGGCTGGCTGGCTAAACCAATAGAACCCCTGATCATGGTGGTGCCGCTTTTGTTGGTGGCGAGATCGTTCAGCCACTGCGTGCAGTTTGTCGAGCGCTACTACGAGATTTACCAGCAGTGTGCCAACAAGCAGGAGGCGGCGGAGCGTGCTTTGCGCGTCATGATGGCGCCGGGCTTTCTCGGCATCTTGACCGACGCGGCGGGTCTCTTCCTGATCATGGTTGCGCCGATTCCGGCCATGGAGCGTTTCGCGCTTTTCTGCGGGTTCTGGGCGCTGATTCTGTTCCCCACCAATGTGCTTTTGTCGCCCATTATTCTCTCGCTCCTTCCTGAGCCCAAAAATGTGCAGCAGATTTTGGGGGCCGACGGTCAAGCCGGTGGCAGCCACCGTATGATCTATCGATTGCTTCGTGCAATTGGTCGATTGAGCCACGGTCGACGCGCGCGTTTCAGCGCCATCGCGTTGGTCGTAGCGGTGGTGTTCAGCGTCACGCAGGTGTTGCAGATCAAGGTGGGCAACCCCGTCGAGGGCTCCAATTTGCTGTGGGAGGACTCGGACTACAACCAGGCGGTCTCGCAGATCAACCGTCATTTCGCGGGCCTCAACACGCTTGAAATTGTATTCGAGGCCAAAGACCCGAATAACCCGAGCCGGGTATCACGACAAGCCGACACCGTTTTCTCCATGCTGGCGCTACAGAGCGCGCTGGAGCAGGGTGATTCGCCGCCAGTGGCCACGCTCTCTTTTGCAGACTATCTGCCCGAGGCGAATCGCCTTTTCAGTGGGGGTCATCCGAAGTGGTCCCCGCTGGATAACGATCAGCGTGCGGTGACCGCGGCGGCCAATGCCGTGATGGTGGGCACCGGCCCCAAGGCATTTCTGCACGTAACGGATTTTGTTCAGCAGAACTCAACGGTCTCCCTCTGGTACAAGGACAATAAGCAGGAAACGGTCGATATGGCGCTCGCGCAGACGCGCCGGGCAGTGTCCGCGGTGGGCGTCGACCACGACGCCTTCACCGTCCGCCTCGGTACCGGCACCATCGCCCTGCAACAGTCGATCAATGACACCGTCGACTACTACCAGTGGGTGATTCTGGGGCTCCTCAACCTCGTCATTCTCATCACCTGCAGCTACGCCTATCGGTCGGTGGTCGCCGGCTTCTTGCTACTGGTGCCTGTGAACATCTCCAATCTGTTGCTCGGCGCGGTGATGGTGCAGCTCGGTATCGGCCTTGATGTCAACACGCTGCCGATCACAGCGATTGGCGTGGGCGTGGGGATCGATTACGGGATCTATTTACTCAGTCGCCTCTGCGAGGAGTTTTCCGACACCGGTGACCATGCGGCAGCGATTGACCGCGCCGTCGCTACGACTGGCAAAGCTATTTTCTTCACCGCATCGATCGTCCTGATTGCCATCCTGCCCTGGTACTTCCTGTCGGATCTGAAATTCCTTGCGGATATGGGTCTGCTGCTGGTGATGGTCATGCTGATCAACATGGTGATTGCACTGATCGTGATTCCGCTGGAGGTCTGGTTCGTCAGGCCCCGGTTTCTTGGCTCAAAAGATTTATTGGTACTCGAACGCGAAACAGAAAGACCGGAGGGGATGACCTTTTCTTTTTCGTCGTGACATGGGTGTGCAGCGCGCCGTCAACGCTGCACTGAGAATGATTTAAGAACGATAAACGGGTGGACAAAAACATGCATATCAAGAAATACGATCACAACTACAGCCGGCGCCATTTCCTCGAGACAGTGAGCAAGGGCGCCGTGGGTGCGGGCGTACTTGCACCGCTCTGGCCGCTGATTTCAAACGCTCAGGACATTACCAAGGCGTATCCCGACGAATTGCTGTCGATTGAGGGTTACACCAAGGGGAAGGTGAGCACCGGTGACATGATCACCGCCGATAACGTCGAGTATGTGAAGGACTTGCTGGATCCGATTGCCTATATCGAAGTGAAAGATATGGGGCGGCAGATCAAAATTGTGAAGTCCACAACCGATGTCACCAAGCTGTTCCCCCATGAGTATCTCGAGGCCACTTTGCGCAATCAGGGCCAGGCGATGCTTGATGAAAACGGCAACGTGACCACCCAGGATGGCGCACCGTGGGTGGGCGGTAACCCCTTCCCCGATGCCAAAAATGGTCTAGAGGCCTATGCCAATCTGACGCTGAGCTGGGGCCGTCACGACCAGGCGCTCTATGCCATCAGGGACTGGGATATTGGTCCCGATGGGTCCGAGCAATATCAATACGACTTTTGCTGGTCGGAACAAAACACGATTGGATTGGTCAACAGCGATCAGCCCTACTGGCCGGGTCGCGAGGAAATCCTCCGCTACAACTCGATTTGGTTCACCTATCCCAATGACTCCCGGGGTACCTCCTTCGTCAGTACCTGGTACAACGATCAGCGCAGGTTCCCCGATCTATTTGGTTACATACCTGCCTTTAAACGCGTCCGACGCTTCCCGTCGAGTCAACGCTTTGAGCCGCTGGTGCCCGGCATCACGCTGTTCCTCTCTGACGGCTGGTGTGCCGGCGACCCCATGCTGACCTGGGGCAACTACAAAGTGGTCGAGCGCAAGCCAATGCTCGGTGGCGTGTCAGGAAACTGGCGCGGCAGTAATCCCAACTCGGAGCCCTCGGTACACGGCGGGCCCCAGGGTAAAACCTTCTTTGAGACATCGATGGAGCTGGTGCCCGAATGTATCGTTGTCGACCTTGAGCCTACCGGATACCCCAGGGCGCCAGTCGGTAAGAAGCGCGTGTGGCTCGATACCCGCAACATGATGTTCACCAGCTGCGTCACTTATGACCGGCGCGGTGAGCTTTGGAAGTCGGTTGAAGCGCCAACCAGCCAGTTTGTCGATGGCGATGTCGTCAAGATGGATGGTAAGTACCCCGGCTGGAGCTGGACCCACTGCCACTGCCACGACATTCAGACCAATCGCATGAGCCGTTTCTATCACGCTGAAACGATCAGGGGTGGTTTTGAGTCGGGCTGGAATCAGGGTGATCTGTACGACAAGTACATGACGGTCCCAGCGATACGTCGCCTGGGTGCGTGAGTAAGGGTCTGATTGTCGTGATCCGCTCGCTTATCGGTTCTCTCGTGTGTGTTGTCGTCGGGGCGGTGTTCGCTTCGATGACAACCAATGCGGACGTCGTGGCGGTCAACCAAGGCACAGCGCACGAAGCGCTCTACGGGCTCTGCCTCAGTGAGGGGCGTGCGATTGCGGTGGGTCAGGGTGGTCTGGTGCTCGAGTCGCTGGACGGTGGTGAGACCTGGAATGAAAGGAATCGTTTCACCGATGCGGCGCTGCTCGACGTGGATTGCGGGTCCCGCTCTCAGCTGTATGCGGGTCAGGGCGGTGCGCTGTATCGCCAGATCGGCGAGTCGTTTGAGGCGCTTCAATCGGGCACAGATGCGCGACTGATGAGCGTGGCGCAATCGCGAGACGGCGATCTGGCTGTGGCGGTGGGGGCGTTTGGCACCATATTAGTGTCAGTCGATCAGGGCCTCACCTGGCGAAGCGCCTCGCTGGATTGGTTTGCCGTGCTTGATGATTACGTCGAGCCCCATCTCTATGACGTGCACATCTCGGCGGGCGGACAAATCACGGTAGTGGGGGAATTCGCGCTGGTGATGCAGTCCGACGACGCCGGTCTGACCTGGCAAAGGCGACATCGTGCGGAGTCCTCTCTGTTTGGGCTCTATCTCGACGCCTCCGGTACGGGGTATGCGGTGGGTCAGGAAGGCACGGTCCTCGCTACCGGCGACGGTGGTGAAACCTGGGCCGCGATTCCCACCCCCACTAACGACATCTTGCTGAATATCCGTCGCAGCGACTCCGGCGCTGTGCTGGCTACCGGCATTCGCAAGTTCATCGTCAGCCACGATCAGGGCGCGACCTGGACCGCATACGACAGTCCCGCTCTGACAACCGGCTGGTATCAGGGCTTGGTGTTACTGCCTGCAGAAGAAGCGTCAGCAGAGCAGGTCATGCTCGCCGGCCATCAAGCGAACATTTTGAAAATTGAATTGCAATAAAAAACAGTCCTACAGGGGAGAAGTGATGAAAACAGATCAGAGGAGCGTGAAAGGCGCGCTCACCAAAGCGGGTCTCGTACTACTGACAGGGCTCTCTCAATCAGCGCTCGCTGTTGATTGGTACGTCTCGGGCTTCATTCGACAGGAGGGTGCTTACAGTCTTAACAGCAGTAACGAAAACCCTTGGAACCAGTCGGGGAATGTCTACAACGGGGTCGAGGCACCCAATGCGGTAGAGCAACTGCTGGGACTGAGCCCCGGTACCGTCACCCGCCCGGCCTCCTACACCGAAAGCAATGACTGGAACGTCATGTTCACCCGCGCGGAACTCGATATTGATGCCACGTTCAACAGCAATCTCAAATTCGTTGCCAAAGTGCGGGGCCTCTACGCGTGGGATATTTATGACAGTGGCCCGGGGGAGACCAACTACTTCGAGTCTCCTTTCCGCGGAGACTGCGCCACCCGCCTTGAGGTCTGCGGTAAGGACTACATGGTCGACTTGCCGTCGTTCTACTTCGATTACAACTCCGGCCCCTTTTGGCTGCGTGTCGGTAACCAGCAAATCGCCTGGGGTGAATCGATCTTTTTCCGTGTACTGGATAACCCCAATGGACTCGACCTCCGTCGACACTCCGCCTTCGATTGGGCCTCTGAAGAATTTGCAGACAAGCGGGTACCCGCGCTGGGGATCCGCGGAAGTTATCGCTTCCAGAACGACTGGGAGCTCGAGGGTTGGGTGCAGGAATTCCAGCCCACCGTGCTGTCTGATCTGAACACACCCTACAACCCCATCACCTCTACCTTTGTCGTGCATCAGGAGGCCACTTTCGACGACGTAGATGATGAGGTGAATTTTGGTGCGCGATTGAGAGGCCAGATCGGCGAATTGGGTTTGCAATTTACCTACACCGACCGAATGAACCCTGACGGCGCGTTCCGATGGACAGAGAGCGGTATTAACGTCTTCGATCGCGCCGGAATCCCCGACCCGGGTATCGGCGGGCTCTTGGCCCAGACGCCCTTTGAGCCGTTGTCTGGCGGGCTGGGGATTTATTCCGCGATTCAATGGATGACCGAGGCCGGGGGTTCACGTCTTAACGGCTCGAATCTGCAGGCCTTGCTCGATGACTTCCCGGCGGCGCAAATGCTGGTGAGTGGTGCGCTGGGCAACTTTGGCTTGCCCCCGAATACGCCTGTGAATAGCTACGAGCTGTCCACGTTGATTCTCGATGCCTTCTTCTCGCCCAATCTCGGCTTGGGTGAATTCAGAGGGCACATCGAGCGCACATTCCACCGTGAGGAGATCTTCGGCTTTGGGGCCAACTACATGTTCTTTGGTGAGCAGGACTCCTTCCTTGATCAGCTCATCGTCCGGTTTGAGGCCACCTTCACGCCGGACCGCGTGTTCACGGACCCGTCGCTGCTCGGTGCTGACTTCCTGGTAGAGGATGAGTACATCACTTCGCTGGTCGTTGAGAAATACCATCGTTTCTCGCAGAGCTTTCCTGCGACTTACATGGTGTTCCAGTGGTTGCACAAATCCGAGAGTGACATTTTTGGCCGTCATCTCGATGGCTATGGCGCAACGCCCTTCGGCCCGCCGACCGGCCGCAGCAATTTCAATGCGCTGTCCTTCGCCTTTCAACAGCCTTCGCCCACGCTGAAGTGGCGAACAGATTTTGCGGTGCTGTGGGACCCGGAGGGTGGTTATCTGATCCAGCCCGGCCTGCGCTACAAGCCCAATAAGTCTGTGAGTGCTGAGCTCTTTGCCAATTTTGTTGGCGGTGGCGACGACAACATGGACGCGATGTCGACCTTCGATTACGTCGAAGAAGTGGCCTTCAGGCTGACTTACCAGTTTTAAACCGCTGGCTCCCACGCCGCGTGCCAGGTCTGCCACTGCTTGAGCAGCGTGTGACCGGCCGCGGCAGTGAGGCGCAGCTAACGACCGAATTGGAGAGCAAGGATGGGTAAAACAGTGGATTACAGCGCCGTGTTTCGGCTGGATGGCAAAGTGGCCATCGTCACGGGTGCTGGCGGAAATCTTGGTGCCGAGATGTGTGCGGCGCTGTCAGCAGTGGGTGCCTCGGTCATCGCAACCGATGTCAATGAGCAAGCGGTCAAGGGAGTCGCTGATCGTTTGAGCGCTGAGGGCGGAGCGGTGACTGCCATGGCCCATGACGTCACGGTCGAGGGCGAGTGGGAGGCCGCAGTTGAGCTCGCCATGAGCACCTATGGCGGTCTCGATGTTGTCGTCAATGCTGCGGCGATTGTGCCAATGAACATGTTGGCAGAGCTCAACGTCGAAGAATTTCGTCGTGTGCAGGACGTGAACGTGGCGGGCACCCTGCTGGGATGCAAACATGCGCTGCGGGCGATGCGCCCAGATGGCGTCAGTGGCCGGGGTGGCTCGATCATC
>WTHO01000096.1:0-6132 GCA_011523115.1 Halieaceae bacterium
TAACCGGAAACCAACGATTCCGGCTCATCCGCATCCGTGAGCCACTCTGAAGCCACCGTGACGGATCGGGCATTGATTGCGCGATAGAGATCGACGAGTTTTTTCCCGCCGCTATCCAGATAGGCTTCACACTGAGGCTTCACCTCCGACCTTAACCTGACGCAGGGCGAGTGACGCCCCTCGGCATCATGCAGCACGAGGGCGACATCATCGTCGCGCCATTCTTGCTCCAGCAACCGTATGACGTGGTCGGGCGCGCCAATCAGGTCCACTGGTACCACGATCAGCGAGGGCGCTGTGTTGGCGGCAAGCAGCGCAACGATGCCTGCGCAGGGACCCGCGAGCTCTCGTGTTTCGCTGAGTACGCGATCGCCATAGTGCTGGTAGAAGCGCGCGTTGCTTCGGCAGCAAATGAGAAGCTCTGCCGTCGCCGCGGGTCGCGCTTGGCAAATGTGATCGATGAGCGGCCGGCCCCGCCAGATGATCAGGCCTTTGTCGCGACCGCCCCAGCGGCGCCCTTGACCACCGGCCAAAATACCCAAGCTGTAACAAGTCGATGCATTCAATCTTTGCGTTCTCTATGGGATCATCCGCGTTCTCTTGTCGACTATAGCCCATGCCACTCATGCCGCGTGTTCTGGCGCTGGATACTGCTACGCAAGCTTGCACCCTCGCGCTTTGGGACGAGCAGCGGGTGCGTGCCCGACACGCTGTAGAGGCGCGTGCGCACAACAGACATGTGCTGACAATGCTTGCCGAGGTATTGGATGGTCAACGCCTTAGCGATGCCGTTGACATCATCGCCTGCGGCGTGGGTCCCGGTTCGTTCACGGGATTACGGGTCGCGGTTAGCGTGGCCCAGGGCTTGGCTTGGTCGCAAAATCTGCCTGTCCACGGATTCTGCACGCTTACCGCGCAGGTCCACGCCGCCGCCGCCAGCGGATTGCTTCGGGATGGCGCCATGGTGTTGACTACGATTGATGCGCAAATCAATCAACTCTATGCCCGCTGGGGTCGGTGGGTTGGTGGCCGGTTTCTACCTGAGGGCGATGTCGTGGTCTCTGCACCTGAGGCTTTGCCCCTGCCCGATACCTTGGAGCCATTGGTTTTGCTCGGATCGGGCGCGCACTACTGCGAGCAGTTGCCCTCATCTGTTCGCGACCTGGCTCAGGTATTTGATGAGGTGACCCCAAATGCCGGCGTCATGGCGGAGCTTCTGGGGACCGGTGCACTGACTCTGGCACCTCAGCCAGCTTACGAGTTGTCACCTCAGTACGTGCAGCGGGACATCGGTTGGAAAAAACTCGCGGAGCAGGTGCGGCGTGGCTGACTGGGTTCAGTTAATTGCGCTGGCCCTGATTCAGGGTGTGACCGAGTTTTTACCCGTCTCGAGTTCGGCGCATCTGATTTTACCGACGGAGATTCTCGGTTGGGATGATCAAGGTCTCCTTTTCGACGTGGGAGTCCATGCCGGCACACTGTGTGCAGTGCTCTGGCACTTTCGAGAGACACTGCGGAGTTGGGCGATAAGCGTGATGCCCGGGAGCAAGGTAGACCGATCAGAGATGTGGGCTGTCGTGGTCGGGACCCTTCCTGCAGTCGTGGCAGGCCTGGTGTTCAAAGACGTGATTGCCAGTGACGCGCGCGCAGTGCCGGTCATCATCGCTACGACGGTGATTTTTGGTGTGCTACTGGGCTGGGCAGATCACCGCGCCAAGCGCAATAACAATGCGACCGCTGTGGTCTCAGCCCGCCACGCGCTGTTGATTGGTCTGGCACAGGCGTTGGCATTAATTCCGGGCACTTCCCGGTCAGGCGTCACCATCACGGCGGCACTTTTTCTGGGTTACCATCCTGCCAGCGCGACCCGATTTTCTTTTTTACTCAGTGTGCCGGTGATTGGGGGTGCCCTGCTGCTGATGGTGGCATCCTCCACCGGTGATGTGGGCGCGATCGGTCTGGATAAGCTGATCGTGGCGTTCGTAGTGTCGGCGGTATTTGCTCACGTCACGATCAGAGGTTTCCTATATCTGCTGGAACGCGTGGGCTTGTTGCCTTTCGTGGCGTATCGACTGCTACTGGGGCTTTTACTATGGATTTGGTTAACGCCGGGACTTTGAACCATGACGCAGATTAACGAATTACTCGATTTCTTAGGCGAGTCCGTGACCCCGTTTCATGCGGTACGGGGGATGTGCAAGCGTCTGGAACAAGCCGGCTTTGAGTCGGTAGAGCGCTTCGATCCCAGTGCCATGGTGCCGGGTCGCGGTTATTTCATGACGAAGCAGGGTAGCTCTCTTGTGGCCCTGCGAGCCGGAGCCCAAGAACTTGGCAGAGGGCTGCGTCTGGTAGGCGCGCATACTGACTCTCCTAATCTCTCAGTCAAGCCCAACCCGGTGACTGGTCGCGATGGCTGCGTGCAGCTAGGCGTCGATATTTATGGCGGCGCATTGCTGAATCCCTGGTTTGACCGGGATCTTGCGCTGGCGGGCCGCCTCACTGTGTTGACCGCCGAGGGGGAGTTGCGATCGGTACTATTTGATTCAGTCAGTCCAGTGGCAGTGGTGCCCAGCCTGGCCATTCACCTTGATCGAGAGGCCAACAAGCAACGGAGTATCAATCCGCAAAAAGATGTTGTGCCTCTGGTTATGTTAGGGGACGCCAAGGGCTTTGATTTCAAGTCCTGGTTGGCGGAAAAGCTGGCCGAGCAGGACAAAACATGCGTTGGCGCCCGCGTGATGGATTACGAGCTCTCGCTCTACGACACTCAGCCTCCCGCTTTGGTTGGTATAGACCAATCATTGATTACATCCGCCCGACTCGACAATTTGCTGAGTTGTTATGCGGGCTTGCGCGCGATCATTGACGAACAGGAAGCAGAGTGGTCCATGCTGGTCGCGACCGATCATGAGGAGGTCGGCAGTGCCTCTACCATCGGCGCCCAAGGGCCGATGTTGATGGATGCCTTGACCGCGCTGGTGCCTGATCCGCTACTCAATCAGCAGCTCAGAAATGAATCCTGGATGCTCTCGGTCGATAATGCCCATGCGGTACACCCGAACTATGCGGATAAGCATGATGAGCATCACAGCCCCAAACTGGGAGCGGGCGCGGTGATCAAGGTTAACCGCAATCAGCGCTATGCCACAGACAGCGAGGGCGCGGCGCGCCTGCGGCTGCTCGCTGAGCGAGAAGGCGTGGGGATTCAAACTTTTGTGACGCGGGCTGATCTCGCCTGTGGGAGTACGATTGGTCCGATCACTGCCACCGAAACGGGGATAACCACCACGGATCTGGGCGTGCCGACTTTGGCGATGCACTCGATTAGAGAGCTGGCCTGCGCCGCTGACGTACCGCAGCTGATTTCGCTGCTTCAGGCGTTTTACCGCCGGGCGGCGTGAGGAGAAAAGCGATGACCCCGACACGGGTACTGACTGGCATTACGACCACGGGCACGCCGCATTTGGGCAACTACGTTGGCGCCATTCGGCCTGCCATTGCGGCCTCACAGGATCCCTCCGTCGAGGCGTACCTGTTTCTTGCTGATTATCACGCGCTCATTAAGAATCAAAACCCCGACGAGGTGGCTCAGTCGAGTCGAGAGATCGCCGCTACCTGGCTCGCGCTTGGCCTTGATCCCGAGAAGACTTTTTTTTACCGACAGTCAGATATTCCTGAGGTGACCGAGCTGAGCTGGGTGTTGACCTGTTCAGCCGCTAAGGGGCTCATGAACCGCGCCCACGCCTACAAGGCCGCAGTTCAGGCCAATGAAACGGCAGGTGAGGACCCTGACTACGGCATTACCATGGGGCTATTTTCGTATCCCATCCTCATGGCCGCGGATATCCTGATTTTTAACGCGCATCGGGTCCCGGTGGGGCGTGACCAAATTCAACATGTCGAGATGGCCCGAGACATTGCACAGCGCTTCAATCACCATTATGGAGAGACCTTTACCCTTCCTGAAGCGGTCGTCGATGATCACGTCGCGGTACTGAAAGGTCTCGATGGTCGAAAGATGAGCAAAAGCTACGGCAACACGATCCCGCTGTTTGGTCAGCCCAAACAGTTACAGAAATCCATCAATAAAATTAAGACGAACTTGCTTGAGCCCGGTGAACCCAAGGAGACCGACGACTCAACGGTATTCCAAATCTGGTGCGCTTTTGCAGACGAACCTGAGCGCCAGCAAATGCGTCAGGCATTTGCCGAGGGTATCGGGTGGGGTGAAGCGAAAAAGCAGTTGTTTGAGCGAGTGAATGACGAGCTTGCGCCAGCGCGGGAAGCCTACGACCGGCTGATGGCTGCGCCTGAAGAACTCGAGGAGATCCTGAAGGCGGGTGCAGAGCGCCTGCGGCCCAGAAGTTCGGCCCTGCTGGAGACCGTGCGCGACGCGGTGGGGTTGCGGGGCTATCGATAACGAGACCAGCGATAACGAGACCACCGATAACGAGACGGGCATCGTCAGGCGCCCCGACGCGCTCGTCCTGAGCTGAGCGTCCGATGACTCTATAGTGCCAAGGTCACACCGAGGACGGCGCTGCGGGGCTCCCCAACGAAATAACGATAACTGCCGAAGCCGTAATCGGCGCGCTCCGCGTAGCCTTCATCCAGCAGGTTTGTCGCCACCAGTGTTAGCGTCACCCGAGGCGTGATTTGCCAGGCGCCCCGAATGTTCAGCAGCTCATGACCCGCATACTCGTGCTGGTTGTTGGGGTCTAACCAGTACTTGGCAACCCACAGCCACTCCAGTTCCGCACTGATTGCGTGGCCAAGGGGCGCCAGATCAGCAAGCAGCTGCAATGAGCCAAAGTGCTTTGGTGATGTATCGATGTCATTGCCTTCTATGGTGCCGCGAGAGCCAATCAGTTCGATGTCGCTGTCGTACCGGTGTCGGGCGTAGGCGCCATTACCTCGCAATGACCAGATATCGGAGAGCGCCCAGCTGAAGGTGACGTCGATGCCACGGTGCAGCGTATCCGCCC
Organism: Halieaceae bacterium; assembly: GCA_011523115.1. GTDB lineage: Bacteria > Pseudomonadota > Gammaproteobacteria > Pseudomonadales > Halieaceae > Luminiphilus. The sequence goes on from WTHO01000096.1 coordinate 4,986, forward strand.
CCGATACGTTGTAGCGGTCGCGGTCCTGAAAGATCACGTTTTCTTTGGCCATCCAATAGGCCGCTAAATCGTAGGCGAATGCACCCTGCTGGCCGCGCACGCCAAATTCAACGCTGTCGATGCTCTCTGAATCCAGATCTGCTGTGACCTGTCCCGACTGCAGACGATACAACTCCGTGGTTTGCGGTGCACGGAATCCACGCGCTGCGCGCGCAAAGATGGTGGCATGGTCCGTCTGATAACTCAGTGCAAGATTGCCCGTCCAATCGCTGAAGCGGTCCTCCCGGCTCGCTGGCCGAAAGAATCTGCAGGCACTGGCGGCGGGTGCACAGGCCGGCCCCGGATCGGTGAGATTCCGATAGTCATAGCGTGTCTCTTCCAGTCTCAATCCACCCGTAATTTGCCAGCGGTCGCTGAGTGCCCAGTTCAGCTGAGTGAACCCCGCAAGCGTCTCAGCCTGAACGTCGTAATCGTAATGGACGCCGTCGGGCTGATTGGGGCTGAAAAACTCTGCCTGATCCTCAAATAGCGACCCCTTGGTGTGATCGATGTCGATCCCTGCCAGCCAGCGCAGCCGCGGGGTCAGACCACTGACCATCGCCTGGATGCCCACGCTCCGGTGTCGGTTCGTCTCGGTGGCCTGCCAGGGTAGATAGTGCTGCAGAAATGTCATTTCATTGCTGCGCCAGTAGGGGCGCAGCAGTAGTTCACCTCCTGTCCCTATTTCTCTGCTGAAGCTCAAATATCCTCGTGCAGACCAAGCATCCCGATATGCCTCGGGATTCGGATTTTCCTCGCGAGCGCTGTCGTCCTTGTATGCCTCAAAGCCGCGGATATAGCCCGCGGTTTCCTGATCAAGATCACTGCCCTCTATCACGCCCGAGACACGCCAGTCCTGCCAGTCCTGATCGAGTCGGACGGTGGCTTTTCGCTGCTGGTACCCCGACTCCTCCTGATACCCGCCGTAACGGGTCGTTTGCGCAGACAGAGCAAGACTATCGACGGCACCGCTGGCAGAGGCGCGATAGTAGTCTCTGGAGCCCGCCTCGAATCGCAGTTGGTTGGGTGTTTCGGCGACGGACCGCGTCAGCACATTGATAATGCCGTGCAGCGCATTGGAACCAAAAACGACGGTTGCCGGCCCCTT
>WTHO01000096.1:6232-14610 GCA_011523115.1 Halieaceae bacterium
AACACTTGGCCAGCCGAGGGAACTCTCGACGCCGTCACGATGACCGTTTCGAGTAAACCGTCTGTGGTTGACTCCTGTGCTAATGCCGTTGAGTCGGGACCCGTCACCGCAAACGCGCCGCAGAGTGCAAGGGATCGTCGGAGCGACGAAATATATTTTGCGGGCATGAGGCGGTCCTGAAGGCATTTGAGCCGTGCAGCTCGTGACAAGAGCGCGCATTTTGGGCAAAACTCTCCCCTATGCCAAGTTCACAGGAAGCGACGTCGTGAGTGCAGAGGTTCTCGCCGTCAACGATAGCCTGCCAATCCGGACCAGCGGCCCCGTGCACTCCGGCAAAGTGCGTTCGGTCTATTGGCTGACCGAGCGCGACAGCGCGCGGCTGATCACTGAGCGAGGTTATGACGTAGCGCCGGACTCGCAGCTCGCGGTGATGGTGATCAGTGATCGAATCTCGGCTTTTGACTGCGTCTGGCACGGAGAGGGCGGTCTTGCCGGTGTGCCGGGCAAGGGCGCCGCGTTGAACGCCATTTCGCATTTTTGGTTCGCGGAGTTTGCGCGGGCCGGACTCGCTCGGAGTCATATCCTCGACGTGCCGCATCCGCTGGTTTGGATCGTCCAGCGCGCCAGACCGGTGATGATCGAGGCAATTGCTCGCCGATTCATTACCGGTTCGATGTGGCGGTCCTACGAGAGTGGGGTGAGGCGCTTCTGCGGCATTGATTTGCCTGACGATCTGCGCAGGGACCAGCGATTGAGCGAGACATTGATCACACCCTCCACAAAAGGGGTGATACGAGGGGTGCCCGGGATTCCCGAGGCCGACGACACCAACGTATCGCGCTCACAATTGCTGGCCCACTGGGAGGCGTTTGGTTTTCGCTCGGTCGACGATGTTGATCACTATGAGACCCTGCTAAGAGAAGGCGTTGAACTCATTGCGGATCACCTGACACCGCTGGATCTGATGCTGGTTGATACCAAATTCGAATTTGGTTACGCGCGAGATGCAAACGGGCAAGAAAATCTCATCTACATGGACGAGGTCGGCACGCCTGATTCGTCGCGCATTTGGGATGCCATTGCGTACCGCAGTGGCAGCGTCATCGAAAACAGTAAGGAAGAATTCAGGCAGTCACTATTGCGGCACGTCAATGACCCCCAGCTGTTACTCGATTACAGTCGCTTCGAGGAGCGAAAACGCTACGCGGAGAGTCACGCTTTGCCGGTTGGTCTCCTGCATTCGCTATCGAAGACGTATGTATCGGTGGCTGAGCGGATTACCAGCCAGCCGATCGTCGTGCCGGATCGACCCGTGGAGAGTATCATGGCGACCCTGGCTGGCGACTTCGGGCTGGCTGCATAGCTTTAGGCCGAAAGAGGGGAATCTCATGTCGATGTATAAACTGACCGATACACTTTCGGTATCCGCACAAATCACGCCCCAGGATGTTCCTCAACTCGCAGAGCAAGGCTTTACCGCCGTGGTGTGCAACCGACCTGATGGTGAGTCGCCGGAGCAGGCCTCCATGGAAGCCATCGAAGTCGCCTGCCATAGTGCGGGGCTGTTATTCGTGCGTTACCCGGTGAACGCCATGAATTTTCCCGGCGCGGACCTCGACGGCCTCGGTGCGCTGTTCGACGATCCCAATCAGGTCGTGCTCGCATATTGTCGCACGGGTACGCGCTGCGCCAATCTGTGGGTGGCGACCCGAGCGGAGGCGGATCTGGCGGGCGCTGTACAAACAGCCCGAGACATCGGTTTTGACCTGAGTATGGTTGCCCCGCGCTGAGCGAACGTCCAGAACGGGTCTACCTTTAATGACTATGCAGTAGCGTATTTCAACGCGCTGAGTAACGTCGCCATTGCCAGTGTTGCATCATCGTCGAGGGCGCCTGTGGTTAACTCCGAGACCGGAGTCATACCTGTCAGGGGCGGGATATGTTCGGGATGGTGGGCCTCTGCGATGATGGCATAAGGGACCATTGCTGTGTCGGAGGGGCCCGCCAGTAGTCTGTAGACTCGGATATGGAGCAGTTCATTAGTGCCGATTTGCCCTCCCGCCAATTCAGCAAAGCCCTCACCGCAGGGCGCGGTGCCCTCTGCGACCACATCTCGACTGATCGTGAGCCCCGCCTGTTTGAGCGTGCTGCCGATGCTGTGGCCCTCGCGAATCAGTTTGTCAGCATCGACCAAACTATCGGGTACCGGCGTCACGAAGCGCGTGACAGCGAGGGTGCGGCAAATGTCGTTGCCATCGTGTGCGCTGCAAAGGCTCGCCAGTCGCGAGTTGGTATCCTGTAGCAGGACTTTGACGCGATAACTGCCAAAACGGGACTCAATCTGTTCGCTGTTCACTAAGGCGTAGTTCCTTGGATTGTCTCTGGCAAGCCGCCGGATAATTCTGGCGATAGAGTGCCAAAAGCGGACGGACACTAACCCGACCGAGGGGAATCTGCAATGCGTTAATCGTTTGCGAGGCGCAGCAGTGAGGTATGATTTGTGAGTAGTTTCACGTCTTCGGCGCGGTTGGCCGTGCCATAAAACCCAGGAAGCCGCTGCACCCAGACTGCGGTGGTGCACTAAATCGAGACACGCCATGACTTCACTTCGTAAAACGCTGTTATTTTTGACCGGACTGCTATGTCTGAACACGGGTTTGGCGGCGGATACGCTTCGCGACGACGTCAGCGCCCTGTACGACGAGAAGCTCAGGGATCTGTTCTTGTTCTTTCACCAGAATCCTGAACTGTCGACCATGGAGCATCAAACATCAGCCCGGCTCGCTGATGAGCTTGAGTCCTTGGGTTATAGCGTGCATCGCTCAGTGGGTGGCACCGGCATCGTGGCACTACTGGAAAACGGGGAGGGCCCGTTGGTGATGTTCCGCGCGGACATGGACGGTCTTCCCGTTGAAGAGAAGTCCGGCTTGTCGTACGCATCGCGAGCGAAGCAGGTTGACCCCAACGGCAACGAGGTGTTCGTGATGCACGCTTGTGGTCACGACGTGCACATCACCAGCTTGGTCGGCACGGCGCAGATCATGGCGGCGCGGCGCGATGAGTGGCAAGGGACTTTGATGTTAATCGGGCAACCTGCGGAAGAGCGTGTCATGGGCGCTGCAGCTATGCGCGCAGATAATCTGTGGGAGCGCTTCGGTCAGCCTGACTACGCTATGGCGTTTCACGTTACGTCTGCTATGCCAACGGGTATTTTGGGCGCCTCGGTTGACTCACCGTATTCGGGTGCCGACACCGTCGATATATACATAACCGGTGTCGGCGCGCATGGTGCGTCGCCCCATCGTGGCGTGGATCCCATCGTGCTTGGCTCGCAGATCGTGATGGGCCTGCAGACAGTCGTCAGCAGAACGCTGCCACCAAGGCGACCGGGCGTGATCACTGTGGGTGCGTTTCACAGCGGCACCAAACACAACATCATTTCTGATGCGGCGCATCTGCAGCTGACCGTGCGCAGTGAGTCAGCAGAAGACCGAACGCTGCTGCTCGACGGTATCCGCCGAGTCGCCGAAAACATGGGGAGGGTGGCAGGGTTGCCCGAGGAGCTGTTGCCCAGAGTGGTGGTGTCTGACGAGAGCGTCCCGCCGACCTTGAATGACAGGATGCTCACGGAGCGCATCATGACGCTGTGGAACGACCATTTTGGTGAGGGCGTGCTGTTTTCCGGCGAACGACTGGGTATGGGTGCGGAGGACTTTCCGCTGTTTACCGTAAACCCCTACATTCCCAGCCTCTATTTCGCGGTGGGCGGCACGCCGCCCGAGGATTTCGCGCGGGAGCAGGCAGGGGGTGAACCCGTGCCTTCACATCACTCGCCGCTGTTTAAAGTCGAGCCAACCGCCTCCGTGACCCTGGGTGTGGAGGCCTCTGTGACGGCGTTGCTGGATCTGCTCAATCAATGACGACCGCCGGTGCTGTTGGCGCTGAGGCACAGTATCCCGTCTGGGACCGCGTCGTGCGGACGATTCACTGGTACTTCCCCCTTGCAATCGGAACGATGTGGTGGAGTGGTGAACAAGGGCGCATGGATATTCACGAGTGGGTGGGCTACAGCATGATTGTGGCGGTACTGACCCGCATCGTCTGGGGATTCATTGGCAGTGAGGCCGCACGCTTCGGTCATTTTTTGACGGGGCCATCCGGGGTATGGCGCTATCTCAGACAGGGGGGCAAGCACCGGGGACACACGCCTTTGGGCGCGCTCTCGGTAATAGCATTGTTGATATTGTTGTTGGCTCAATCTGTGTCGGGCACGATGAGCAGCGATGACTTGCTTTTTGAGGGACCGTTTTCTTATTGGGCAGGGGATTGGGCGGGCGCCGTCACTGAATGGCACGAGACGAACTGGCGTTTACTCCAGGTTTTCATCGCGCTCCATTTGCTTGCTATTGGCTGGTACCAGTTTCGGAAAAAAGAGCCGCTCATCCAAGCGATGTGGCGCGGCCGGTCAGGCACCAAGTTTTCCCAAACGCCACCTAGCCCTCAATGGCGAGCAGTGCTCACCGCCGTTGCAGTTGTTGGGTTGCTAGGCGCGCTGATTGCAGTGGCCCCCGAGGCTCCCAGTTACTACTGATCCTCTCTCTAGGCGGGCTATCCCCGTTGGCACAATGCGGGGAGCCATGCCAAGAACCCATGCCAAGGTGAGGCGTCGCAGCCACTCCCTGCGACGCCTGTGATGACAGGCTGAGCCGGCGGAGCCGGGTCAGCAGAGCGGGTTAGTAGAGCGAGTCAGTAGAGATAGTCCTTGGACTTGTATTCATCGTGGCAGGCTTTGCAGGTGCCACCGGTTGCGACAAATTGCTCGCGGCTTGCTGCGGGATCTCCCTCCGCTGCGATGTCTGCCAGACTGGCCGCCGCCGCCCTGAAATTGTCCAACTTGCTCTGAAAGTCATCCATATTGGACCAGATGTTGGGTTTGGCTCTCGTCATGCCTTTATCCGAGCCCGGAGCAAAGCCGCGCTCGACGCCAAATTGAGCCGCATGATTCAAGTCATTCGCCCATGTGGTGAACAAGGCGTTGTCCCACTCAATTTTACCTTTCACCATGTCGCCCATCGGGCCAAAAGTCATGCCGAGTAGCGCGAAGTAGGACTGTCGCAACGATTGCAGAGGTTCGGACTGCTCGATGTGAGCGACCGTCGCGCTGGATAGCAGGCTCAGGCCGAGAAGTGTGCCAAGCAATGTCTGTTTTTTCATGTCATGTCTTCCTGGTCTAGTAGGCCGTCTGGTGACGGCGTGAATACTCAGAACGGAATGGGAGCGCTATCCCAAAAAGGGGAGTGAGTCGCACCCTCACTGGGTTTACACTGCGCCACGCAGAGGAGGCGTTATGTCTGATCATTTACCGCTCGACGCTTATTGGATGCCCTATACCGGCAACCGACAGTTCAAGCGAGACCCGCGCATCATCGTCGAGGCGAAGGATGTCTGGTTTACGGACGATCGCGGCAGACGGATTCTAGATGGGCACTCCGGATTGTGGACTTCCGGCCTGGGTCACGGGCATCCCGAAGTCTCAAAAGCCGTCGCTGACCAGATCGATCAGCTGGATTTCGCCCCGCCTTTTCAGTTTGGTCATCCCGCAGCTTTCAGGCTGGCCGATAAGCTGCGGCAGCTTATGCCGGGCGATTTGAACTATGCGTTCTTCACCAACTCGGGCTCTGAGTCGGCTGACACCTCGCTCAAGATGGCGCGGGCCTACTGGCGTCTCAAGGGTCAGCCAGCTAAAACGCGTTTTATTGGTCGGCAAAAGGGTTACCACGGAGTAAATTATGGGGGCACGGCAGTAGGCGGCATCGGTGCTAATCGCAAACCCTTTGGGCAGTCGCTTGAGGTTGATCATCTGCGACACACTATGCTGCCAGAGAACACATTTTGCCGCGGGATGCCCGCTCAGGGGGCGCACCTTGCAGAGGAACTCGCGGAACTGATTACGCTTCATGATGCCTCCACGATTGCTGCAGTAATCGTCGAGCCGATGGCGGGTTCTGCAGGGGTGATTCCGCCCCCCGTTGGGTATCTGCAGAGGCTGCGAGCGCTGTGTGATCAGCACGATATTCTGCTGATTTTCGATGAGGTGATTACGGGGCTTGGCCGATGTGGTGCCTATACCGGTGCGGAGGCATTCGGTGTGACCCCCGATATCCTCAACTTGGCCAAGCAAATCACTAATGGTGCCGTGCCAATGGGTGCGGTGATGGCCACGCCGGAGATTTATGAGACCTTTATGGCGCACGGCGGGCCTGACTATGCGTTGGAGTTTGCGCACGGTTACACGTACTCGGGGCACCCCGTCGCCTGTGCGGCCGGCTTGGCTGCGCTGGAAGTGTTGGTCAGGGATGAATTGCCCGCGAGAGTCGCCTCGGAGTCAGGTTTTTGGGAATCATTGCTCCATGAGGCGCTGGCAGGGAGACCGCACGTGGCGGACGTGAGAAATTATGGCTTCGCGGGCGCACTGACTCTGGAGTCCTACCCTGGCGAGCCCCTGCGACGGCCCTTTGAGGTGGCAATGCGGATGTGGGACAAGGGTTTTCTGGTCCGCTACGGTGGCGACACGATTCAACTGGCGCCTCACTTTGTGATGCAGCGAGAACAGATGACCTCCCTCGTCGAGGCGCTCGCCGAGTCACTCGACGAACTGGCCGCCTAGTCCTCGCGCGTTCGCGCAGCAGATGCGGCCCTCATGCTCAGGGCCGAGCGGCGAGCTTGGATGCGAGCCAGGTATCCATCCGGTTTTCGAGCACATCCAATGGCAGTGCCCCGGCGCCGAGCAGTTCGTCGTGAAAGTCGCGGATGTCGAAGGCGTCGCCGAGTGTGGTCTCGGCCTCACGCCTCAGTTCCAACATCTTCAGCTGGCCGATTTTGTAAGCCAGCGCCTGTCCCGGCCAGCCAATGTAGCGATCAATTTCATTGATGATGTCAGTCTCGCTTTTGGCGGCGTTGGCGAGAAAGTAATCGATGGCGCGTTGCCGATCCCAGCCAAAGTAGTGGATGCCGGTATCGACGACGAGCCGCACCGCCCGCCACATGTCATAAATCAGCTGGCCATAGCGGGAGTAAGGGTCGGTGTAGAGACCCATGTCGTAGCCAAGTCGTTCCGAATAAAGGCCCCAGCCCTCGATGAAGGCGGTGAAGCCGCCATTGCGCCGGAACTCCGGCAGTCCGGTAAGCTCCTGAGCCAGTGAGATTTGCAGGTGGTGCCCCGGGACGCTCTCGTGCACGCTGAGCACTTCCATTTCAAATTTGGGTCTCACTTCGGGGCGGTGGAGGTTGACGTAATACCAGCCGGGCCGGGAGCCGTCGATGGCCGGGCGCATATAGTAGGCAGTGGTCGTGTCAGGAGCCTCCTCGTCCGGAATGGCGCGCACGCCATAGGGCGCACGGGGTAACTTGCCAAACAGCTTGACCAAGCCGGGATCCAGTCGCTTCGACACAGCCTGATACCCCTCGAGAAGCGCCTCAGGACTGTCGTAGTAAAACTGTGGGTCAGTTCTCAAGAAGGTGTTGAAGGCGGCCATGTCTCCCTGAAACCCGACTTCGGCAATCACGGCTTCCATGTCGCGCCGTATACGCTCTACCTCTTGCAGGCCAATTTCATGAATCTCATCCGGCGTCATATCTGTCGTGGTGAAGCGCTGCACCAGATGCGAGTAGACTTGCTTGCCGCCGGGCAGTGATCCGATGCCCGGGGCTCTTGCTGCCGGCAGATAAGTCTCCTCGAGGAAGGACAGGAGTTCCTGAAACGCAGGATTCAGCTCGGTCTCGATGATGCGAGTGGCCTCGGCCTGCAGTTGTTCTCGCTGATTTGGCTCAAAATGCGGGGGTAGTGCGCTAAACGCTTTATAAAAGGGGCTGTCGGTGGCGCTTCCCTCCAGCAGACTCTGGATTTGCGCTGGCACGCGCGCCATCACGATCTGGGCCTGAGTACGGTTGCTCGTTATTCCCTCCCTTAGCAACCCTTGATAGTTCGCAAGTTGATCGGGAAGGGCGCGAAGGCGGCTGAGCCAGTCAAGGTAATCCTGCTCTGTCTCCATCGGCAGATAGTCGATCATGCTATGCCAGTGTTGCGGCCCGGAGCGCATATCGAGCGCAATGAGATGCAGACCATCCTCGAACCGCCTCCGGCTCTCTCGGAGCTGGCGCATCAGCATGTTGCGATTGATGCGGGCATCATGGCCGAGTGTGGCGGGCTCGATCTGCTCGAGACGCGCTACGAAGGCGCCCTCGTCCTGGTATCGCTGCTGAAATGCCGCGAGACTGTTATCTGTCCATTGTCCGTTTCCCGAGCGGTCGCCGTACTCGAGCCGTCGTTCGGGATACTGTTGTAATACCCATTGCCAGTGATCCTCGATGACCCCCTC
>WTHO01000096.1:14710-21133 GCA_011523115.1 Halieaceae bacterium
CGACCCAACATCGATCTGGCGACGAGTTCTCGCATGATCTCGGATGAGCCACCATAAATGGTCTGGATACGCGCATCGACGTAGAAGCGCGAGATGGGGTACTCCGCCGTGTAGCCGTAGCCGCCGAAGAGCTGCAGGCATTGATCAGCGACGCGACACTGCATTTCGCAGCTGGCGAGCTTCAGCATGGCAGCCGTATCGGCGGTCAGGGTGCCGTTGGCATAGTCGCGCGCGCACTGCTCGTAGAACGCCCGATTGATCGCGATATCCGTTTTAACGTCTGCCAGTTTGAAGCGGGTATTCTGAAATTGCCCGATTTTCTGTCCGAAAGCTTCGCGCTCCTGAACATATTGCACCGTGATATCCAGAGCGCCTTCAGAGGCAGCGACCGCCTGAGCGGCGATGCCGAGTCGTTCTCGCGGGAGTTCTTCCATCATGATGACGAAGCCCCGATTCTCCTCGCCCAGTAACGCCGTTGCGGGTAGTCGCACGTCATTGAAAAACAACAGAGCGGTGTCGGAGGTGTGTTGCCCAATTTTGTCGATCTTTTTGGATTTTTCGAATCCGGCACTGTGGGCGTCGACCAGAAAGAGAGAGGTCCCTTTGGCGCCCTTACCGGGGTCTGTAATGGCGGCAACGATCACGAGATCTGCGTGAATGCCGTTGGTGATAAAAATCTTCGACCCGTTCAAGACCCACTCATCGCCATCGCGGACGGCGTTGGTGCGAATACCCTGAACATCGGAGCCTGCGCCCGGCTCGGTCATGGCGAGGGCACCGACCACCTCGCCTTTGGCCATGCGGGGCAACCAAAAGGCTTTCTGCTCCTCGGTGCCGTGACGGCTGAGATAGGGTGCGACGATGTTGTTGTGGATACCATAGCTCGATGCGAAGCCGCCGAAGCCCATCTCCGACAGCTCTTCGATCATGGCGAGCGTGACATGGGGTGACGTACCCGCGCCTCCATATTGTTCCTCCATGTCAGGGCAAAGTAGGCCGGCGTCACCGAGTCGGTTCCACAGCTCCCGGGGGACCATACGGTTGGCTTCCCACTCTTCATAGTGAGGTGTAATCTCTTGTTCGAAGGCGCGGCGCGCCATGTCTCGAAAAAGCGTCAATTCGTCCAGATCAACGGCTTGATTCATGTTCCTGCCCTGCGTAATTTGCCGAGGCGGGCAGTATGAAGAAACTTGTCGGGAAGCACAAAACACCATCGGAGTGAACCGTCTTTGAACGCGCATGATTCTCAGACCATGGCGGTCGCCAAACCGGCGCCGCGGAACCTCGCTGAGCGCTTGGCAGCCCATTTGCCGAGCAATCTTGTGGCCGAGCTGATCGATACCTTTGAGACCCAGGGTTTTTGCGTTATTCCTGAGCTGCTTGATGCGGCAACGCTCGCGAGACAGCGGGAGGCGCTGGCGCCCTGGATTGAACAAGGGCCCAAAGGCCGTAATGTCTTCGAGGGCACACGGACGCACAGGGTCTATGCGATGCTGGCGAAGGATCCGGTATTCGCCGAGTTGGTGGCGCACCCCGTCGCGCTGGCATGGGCAGAGCATTATCTCGGCGAGAGTTGCCTGCTGTCGGCTTGTTTGGCCATTTGTTTGGAGCCGGGCGAGTCGGCTCAGCCGTGGCACACGGATGATGGGCACGCTACGCTGGCGCCCCCCCATGACCTGCTGGGCGTGTCGACTTTTTGGGCGCTTGACGATACCACCTTGGAGAATGGCGCCACGGAGGTGTTACCGAGCAGTCATCTATGGTCTGTGACAGAGTTCCCCGGCGCGCTGCGAGATCTGGATTTTGCGCAGGGGGACGATGTCGAGGGCGACCCCGGTGCTCACCCCGATGCGGTATCCGTCACCATGCCCGCGGGCTCTCTGATGATCGCCCGGGGGGATCTGTGGCACCGCGGGGGTGCCAATCGCTCCGATCAGGCGCGTCGCGTCGTGACGCCACAGTATTGCGCAGGCTGGTTGCGGCCGCTGGAGAGCATGTTGCTGTCGGTCACGCCTGAGCAGGCAGCGCTGCTGCCTGAGCGCGTCAGAGAATTGCTGGGGTATTCCATCCACCCGCCGTTTATGGGGTATTCTGACGGGGTGCATCCAAGGCGTCTGTTGCCGTGAGCGACGGCGCACAGTTTTGAATTCAAATCTTAATAACCGAGGTCATCATGCGCGAGTACACACAGTTCTATATCAATGGTCAGTGGGTTGACCCCGTCACGCCAAAAACGCTTGAAGTGCTGGATCCGGCCACAGAAGAACCCTGTGCGACGATTTCGCTGGGGACAGAGGCAGATGTCGATCTAGCTGTAGCGGCGGCGAAAGCGGCCTTTGAGACCTTCAGCCAGACCAGCGTCGAAGAGCGAGTCGGCATGCTCGAGCGGATGGCCGAGATTTTTCAGCGACGCATCGGTGAAATCGCCGAGGCGATTCGCCTCGAAATGGGGGCCCCCATCAAGCTGGCCAGTACCGCCCAAGCCTACGCGGGTCTCGGCCACATTACCGAGGCCGCTAAAATCCTGAAGTCCTATGCGTTCACCGAGGATCTGGGGCCACATCGGGTGGTCAAGGAGCCCATCGGGGTCTGCGGGCTGATCACGCCCTGGAACTGGCCGCTGAATCAGGTGAGTTGTAAGGTCGCGCCAGCACTGGCGGTGGGATGTACGATGGTGTTGAAGCCCAGTGAGATTGCGCCTCTGTCGGCTTATCTTTACGCGGAGATCATGGATGAGGCGGGGGTGCCAGCAGGCGTATTTAACCTGGTCAACGGCGACGGCCCGACGGTAGGTGAAGCGCTCTCGAGGCACCCGGACGTCGACATGATGTCCTTCACTGGCTCGACACGAGCGGGATCTCTGGTGGCACAAAATGCGGCGCCAACCGTGAAACGTGTGACCCAGGAGCTCGGTGGCAAGTCACCGAACATCATCCTGGAGGATGCCGATCTGGAGGCGGCGGTCACGCGCGGCGTCATGCACATGTACAACAACACCGGACAATCTTGTAACGCCCCATCCAGGATGCTTGTTCCCCGCCATCTGTTGTCGCAGGCAGAGTCCATTGCGGCGGCCGTGACAGAGAGTGTGGTCATTGGGCCCACGGAGGAGGAATCCACGACGATGGGACCGGTGATCTCCAAAATACAGTGGGACAAGATTCAGGGGTTGATCGAGGCCGGCATTGCTGAGGGTGCCAAAGTCGTCTGCGGCGGGCCCGGTCTTCCGGATGGCTTTGATCGCGGCTACTACGTGCGACCGACCGTATTCTCTGAGGTCAGTAATGACATGACTGTCGCCCAACAGGAGATTTTTGGTCCCGTGCTGGTGATGATCCCCTACGACAGCGAAGAGGAAGCGATTCGCATCGCTAACGATACGCCATATGGCTTGGCCGGTTACGTGCAGGGCGGCGACCTTGAGCACGCGCGCCGCGTCGCTTCCCGCATTCGCGCGGGGAATGTTCACATCAATGGCGCCTCTCCGGGCCTCGACGTCCCCTTCGGCGGTTACAAACAGTCCGGCAATGGACGTGAGTGGGGCGCCCATGGTTTCACCGATTACCTTGAGATCAAGGCGATCTCGGGCTTTGAAGCCGCCTGAGTGGCTTGATTTGAGGGAACGCTCATGAGGGTCATCCTGGCCATTGACCAGGGCACGACGGGCACGACCGTGGCAGTGATGAATACCCGTGGAGTGCTTCTGGGTAGCGTCAATCATGAGTTCCCTCAGATCTTCCCGAAGCCGGGTTGGGTAGAGCACGAGCCCGAGGCAATCTGGAAGTCCGTACTCAAAGGCATCCGCGCGGTATTCCGCAAGGGTCTCTGTAAGCCCGCCGACATTGCCTGCATCGGTATTACCAATCAGCGTGAAACCGCGCTGCTCTGGGAGCGCAGGACAGGAAAGCCGGTCGGCCGGGCCATCGTTTGGCAATGCCGACGCACCGCCTCTTTTTGTGAGTCGCTTCGTAAGAAGGGGCTGGAACCGATGGTGCGGGACCGGACCGGTCTGGTATTGGATCCGTACTTTTCTGCCAGCAAGTTTCGATGGTTGCTCAATGGTATCGACGGGGCGCGCGGGCGGGCGCGTCGGGGAGAAATCGCCGCCGGCACGATTGATGCCTACCTGCTGGCGAGACTGACGGGTGGCGCCGTGCACGCGACCGACGTCTCTAACGCTTCCCGCACCTCACTGATGAATTTGCGGACACTGGATTGGGATCCGGAATTGCTCAAGCTGTTCAATGTGCCCAGAGGGGTGCTACCCGATATTGTTCCCTCCAGCGGCGACCTGGGTAAAACAGCGGGGGTGCCGGGCCTGCCCGATGGGATACCGATTACCGGTGTAGCGGGCGACCAACAGTCAGCACTGTTTGGTCAGGCAGGCTTTGATCGAGGTGCCGCAAAATGCACCTTTGGTACGGGCTCCTTCATCTTGATGAACACGGGCCATGATCGGCTGCACAGTGACGCGGGGCTCTTGAGCACGATTGCTTGGCAGTTACCGGGCCAACAGACCCCGGTGTATGCCCTTGAGGGGGGTGCATTTATTTGCGGCGCCGCTGTGCAGTGGTTACGCGATGAATTAGGCATTATCAAACGGGCGCCTGATATCGAGCGGTTGGCCGCTACGGTGCCTGACGCGGGCGGCGTGGAATTTGTGCCGGCCTTGACCGGCTTGGGGGCGCCGCATTGGGATCCCGACGCCAGAGGACTGATCTCTGGACTCACGCGCGGCGCCAGTGCAGCGCATCTGGCCCGGGCCACCCTCGAGGCCATGGCGCTCCAGAACGTGGATATCCTGCGTGCGATGGAGCGCGACTTGGGGCGCAGGCTCGGCGAGCTCAAGGTGGACGGTGGTGCCGCTGCCAACAACCTCTTGTTGCAACTGCAGGCGGATTATCTGGGGAGGAGTATTGTGCGGCCGAAGGTCATCGAAACGACGGTTGCCGGCGCGTGTTTCCTGGCAGGCTTGGGCGTGGGTATCTGGCGAGACACCGACGCGCTGGCCAAGGTATGGCGCGCTGATCAGACCTTCCCCTCGAGGATGGGGACTTCTCCGCGACGTAAGCGGTTGGCATCGTGGCAGCAGGCGATTAACCGCGCCAAAGCCGCTGGCTGACTGAGCCGTGGCGGAAATACTCCCGTTTGGTAAGCCAAAAAAGCCGGCGCAGGCGCTCTGCCGCAACGGCCATCACAAGTGGCGCCCTGTCAAAAGTGACCCTTTTGCAGTGCATCGTGGCGAGTTGATTACGCGCTTTCGGTGCGAGCGTTGCGGTAAAGAGAAAGTGAAGGCAACCTGAGGGCGAGCTTCGCTCGCTTACCACCACGGGGTAGTAGTGGTGATCTGCGGTAGCCGATACACTCGACCTTCTCACAATATCCTCAACGTCAGGGAGTGCAGCTGATGACCGCGATGATTTACCCGACAACCAATCCATCGCTCGCCGAGCAGATGGTCGTGGCTCGTGCAGAAGGCCCCTATATCTACGACAAGCAAGGCAAGCGCTACCTGGAGGGCATGGCAGGTCTCTGGTGCACTGCCCTTGGCTATGGGAACGAGGAAATCATTGAAGCTGCCGAGCGCCAGATGCGCGAACTCAGCTTTAGCCATATGTTTGGTGGCAAGACCCACGCCTCCGCGATCGAGTTGGCTGATAAATTGGCGGCGATGGTGCCGATGCAGGATGGTCGGGTGTTCCTGGGCAACTCGGGCTCGGATGCTAACGATACGCTGCTTAAGTTGATCCGATACCATGCCGAGGCCTCGGGCCAGCCGAACCGCATCAAGGTGATTGCAAGGGAGCAGGGCTACCACGGCGTGACACTGGCTTCCGCGGCACTCACTGCCATTCCCACCAATCATGCGCATTTCCAATTGCCCTTTGAGGCACTGGGCGTGCTCCGCACGGGCTCCGCCAATTACTACCGTGGGGCCCACGAGGGTGAATCCGAGGCGGCATTCGTGGCGCGGAGAGCCGAAGAACTTGAGGCGCTCATCCTCTCTGAGGGCCCCGACACGATTGCTGCGATGATTGCCGAGCCGGTGAGCGGTGCCGGTGGGGTGATCGTGCCGCCGGCAGGCTATTTCGAGGCGATTCAGGCGGTGCTGGATCGTTATGGTATCTGGCTCTGGGATGACGAGGTCATCTGTGGCTTTGGGCGACTGGGAGAGGATTTCGGCGCTAACAAATTGGCTATGCGGCCCCAGATGATGACCCTCGCGAAGGCGCTATCCTCCGCCTATGTGCCCATTTCGGCGGCTATTGTGCAGGGTGACATAGCCGATTGTATTAACGCATCTGCCACAGAAGTCGGTGTATTCGGTCATGGTTACACCTACAGCGGGCATCCTCTGGGTTGTGCTGTGGCGAGCAAAGTGATCGATATCTACGTGCGCGAGCGCATCTTTGATCATGCAGC
>WTHO01000096.1:21233-25091 GCA_011523115.1 Halieaceae bacterium
TGGCGAGCAAAGTGATCGATATCTACGTGCGCGAGCGCATCTTTGATCATGCAGCGGTGGTGGGGGCCTACTTGCAGGGCCAACTCGCGAAGTTTGCGGAGCATCCCCTCGTCGGGGAGGTGTCCGGGGTCGGAATGATCGGAGCGGTGGAGCTCGTGGCTGACAAGGCCAGTAAAAAGCCCTTTGACGGCATGAAAGTGGGTCAGTTCTGCGCCAAGGCGGCAGAGGAAAATGGTCTGGTGATTCGGCCTTTGGGCGGCAATCGCGTGGCAGTGTGTCCACCTCTGATTATTAATGAGGAGCACGTTGACGAATTGGTCGAAAAAATGGGCGCTGCGCTCAACACGACGCTGGACTGGGTGACCGCTGAAGGCCTCGTCTGAACGCTCGAGTTATCGCGTCAGCGCTTTGCCTTCGTCAAACGCGCTAGACGGCACTGCTTCTGCGCGGTCGCGTCGTCAGGCGATGTTTCCTGACCAGCGCGCGCATTTGGTCGTAGGTGAGTCCCAGTAGCGCCGCGGCCTCACTTTGGCGTTGTTCTGATGCGTCCAAGGCAGCGGTGAGCCAGCGGAGTTCCTCAGCTTGCATTTTCGCCTTTAAATCAATCGGCCACTGGGGTGCCGGCACGTCAACAGAGTCGTGGGCAGGGGCTTGCCCCAGCGCTGAGGGCGCTGCGGACGGCCGCGAAGGCGGGGCGTCTTGGTCGGGTGAGGGCGAGTCCGCCTCTGCTGAGCTATCTGCCTTTCTGGCAAATGGGTCAATCACAATGGTCTTGATCAGGCTCTCTGTGTCGCCTGCACGGAACAGAGAGCGTTCAACCACATTTTTGAGTTCTCTAATGTTCCCTGGCCAGTGGTGGCCCTTTAGCTGCCGGATGGCGCCTGCAGAAAATCCTGGAAAGTAGTCCCAGCCGAGCTCACGGCACATGCGAATACCAAAGTGCTGAGCCAGTTCGAGGAGATCATCGTCCCGCTCGCGCAGCGGCGGTAACTGCACAACCTCGAAGCTGAGCCGGTCGAGGAGATCCCAGCGAAACAAACCAGCGTCTGCCAGAGCGGGCAGGTCAGCGTTGGTGGCAGCGACCAGCCGGACGTCTACCCGCAACGTTTTTTGCCCGCCGACACGCTCGAACTCGCCGTACTCGATGACGCGCAAGAGCTTCTCCTGAAGGCGGGGCGACATGGTGGCGAGCTCATCCAGAAATAGTGTTCCCCCATCGGTCAGTTCAAAGCGACCAATATGTTGTTTGCTGGCGCCCGTAAACGCGCCCGCCTCATGTCCAAACAGCTCGCTCTCCAGTAGCGTTTCGGTCACCGCACTGCAGTTGATTTTTGTGAATGTCTGGTCCCAGCGCGGGGAGAGGAAGTGCAGTCTCTCCGCCGCAAGCTCTTTGCCGGTTCCGCGTTCTCCAATGATGAGCGTAGGCCGGTCAATGGCAGCGAGTTTAGAGATGTGATCCAGCGCCTGCGCCAGCGCAGCAGATTCACCGATGATCGTTGGGGCTTGGGTTTTCATCGGCTTACTATACCTTTATGAAAGGTCTAAATAACCTATATATAGCGTCAAAATAACCTTTAATGAAAATTTATTCAGCCAGTAAATTTATAAGCTATTGTTATTAATTTATTAATTTTATTTGGCACGTGTATCGCATTATCTAGTGTGAGTAGGCGGGAGGTGCCTATCTCAACAAGGAAGTGAATCACAATGCAAAAATGGAGAGATGAAATGGATGTTATCGATGAAAGAGCCCTGGTTTACATGGCAGTGTTGTTTGTCTGCAGCGCGCTGGCAGTCTTTGCGGGCCCAGCCCGCGCAGCCGCCACGTTTGGTCTGATTACGGCGTCGGTCGAAGGTGCCTACTGGATGGGCCGCACCTTGCTTCACAGGAGTGGTTCTTAACATGGATGCCAGGACACTAGGTTTGGCAGCAATCAGCGGATTGCTCATGAGCGGATGCGGAATGATTACCGTGGTCAGTGAGCAGACAGAGAGTGACTACGCGCTGTGTATCCAGAAACGGGAGGCAGGTGGTGTAGCCCCCGAGATTGCTGCGCTCGACTGCGCTGAGGTGGTCGAGCGGGTGGATGTGGAAAACGTCTAAAGGGAGAGAGACATGGGAATTTTTTCGAGAATATCGGATATCGTGAACTCCAATCTGAATGCGCTGTGCGACAGCGCCGAAGACCCGGAGAAAATGATCAGACTGATCATTCAGGAAATGGAAGATACCCTCGTCGAGGTTCGGAGTGCTTCAGCCCGGGTGATTGCGGAACAAAAGACGGCGTCACGCCGACGGGACCGCATTGCGGCAGAGGTCGCGGGCTGGGAGGACAAGGCCAAACTCGCGGTGTCAAAGGGTCGCGACGACCTCGCAAAGGCCGCGCTTCAGGAGCGACGTGCCGTCGAGGAGACGCTGCGGGTTGTCGAGGAGGAACTGACCTCTTCTGGTGAACACATTGGCCAGCTCAATGAGGAAATTGGCCAACTGCAGCAGAAGCTTGACGATGCCAAGGCCAAACAGAAAACCATTCTTTTGCGCACCAAGACGGTGAGCTCGAGGATGCAGGTCAAGAAGCAGGTCCATCGGGAAGAGCTCGATAATGCCTTTGCGAAATTCGAGCGTTTCGAGCGTAAAGTCGATACCCTCGAAGGGGAATTGCAGGCGATGGACCTCGGGCGCGATACTGCTACCAGCCTGGCAGCAGAAATTGATGCGCTGGGCGAAGCCGATTGGCTCGATGACGAGTTGATGCGGATCAAGGACTCCATGGCCTCGGCCAGTGAGCCTACTGGCGAAAAGCAAGATGACAAGGCCTCCTAGGTGAGGCTGGCATACTCAGGCCCATAGGAAATGGGGCTGCGTGTAAGCAGCACGCAGTGATCAGCAGGGAGGGGAAATGAACCCGTTTGAAATGTTGTTTGTACCAATGGTGCTGTTCATGGTGATCGTGGCGCCCACCTGGATCGTCATGCACTACCGCAGCGTCAATCGTTCGAGTAGTCAGCTGAGTGAGGAAGACCGACAGGCACTGGAGGATTTGCTGGTAGCGGTAGACCAAATGGCTGAGCGTATCGATTCTCTCGAATCCATTTTAGAGGCGGATCATCCAGATTGGCGTGAGGCCAGCGGTGCGGCGTCCAAACAGGAGGGCTGAAGATGTCAGATACTAGAAGAAGTTTTGGAGAAAGCCGCCGCCGGGGCTGGGGTATGGGCCTGTACCGGAATCGCTCAGAGGGTTGGGTCGGTGGTGTCTGTGCCGGTTTGGCAGCGCATTGGGATGTGCCGAACTGGGTAGTGCGATTGGCCGCCGTTGCGCTGCTGATGTTCACGGGTTCACTGGCCTTCTGGCTGTATGTATTGGCCTGGGTGGCGATCGCCCCCAAGGCATCGCGATGGTCAGAGTTGCCTGACGAAGAGATCGAAATCGATATGGAGTATGACGAGGACCGTCATACCTACCGGCGAAAAACCGTCTTTCGCTATACCGATGCGCCTGCTGAGCGAGTGCGAAAAGCGAAGGAGCGGGTGGCCAAGGCTGCAGATCGTATTGAGGCGATGGAGCGTTACGTGACATCGAGAAAGTATGATCTGAACCGGGAGTTCTCGCGGCTCTAACTTCAATCCGCTCGGACTCAAGCATCTCCCCCTGCACTGATCCGATCCATCTGTGCTCCGTAGACGCATAATTCCAGTTCGGCTGGATTTCTGAATGAGAGAGGTTTGCCACCTGCGGCAAAAAAAGGGTGGCTACAGTCTGGGATACATTCGAGTTAGCAGATATCGGCAGACTACTACTCCGCTAAGGTCTGCGTTTCAGTTAACATCGCGCATCGTTGCAGTGAGACAAGCATACT
>WTHO01000067.1 GCA_011523115.1 Halieaceae bacterium
CACCAATGCGGGCGCAGGCGAGCATGGCAAAGGCGGCTTCTGGCACCATCGGCATGTAGATACAGACCCGATCGCCTTTGCTTACGCCGCGGGCTCTCAAGGCATTGGCGAAGCGATTCACGTGCAGTGAGACGTCCTGATAGGTGAAAGACTGGCTTTCCTCGGGCGAATCACCCTCCCAGATAATCGCCGTGTCATTGCCGCGATCAGGCAGGTGTCGATCGATGCAATTCACCGAGACATTGAGTTTCGCGCCCACGAACCAACGAGCGGTACCCGTATGGAGATCTGTCTCTGAGACGGCCTCCCAGGGCGTGTGCCAATCGAGGATCTGTGCCTGCTCCGACCAAAAGCTATCAGGGTCGTCCAGTGACTGCTGATAGAGACTGTGATACCGCTCCGGCGTGATGTGTGCATCGTTGAAGCCGGCGGGGATTGGATAGGTCGCGTTCTCAGTCATGAGGGTGTCCCGATGAGTCAGGTCGACGATGGTAAGTGACAGCGTTTTCTGCAACAAGCGGGCCTGTCAGCGAGAGACTGCATTGGCCGACGGCCCAGTATCCGCCGTCGCGAATACTTCTCGCGTGTTCGACGCAGTTCTGATTGGTCGCCTTATGAGGATGCCGACGGATGCCACCAGAGGCTATGATGATGGACTTCAGTTCAATGCATGCCCACGGAGCCACCTGCATGGTAGAAGCAGACCAAAAAGCCGTACGTCAGATTTACTGGCGAGAGAACCGACGTTGGATGCTGACCCTTGGCTCGATCTGGTTTGCAGTGAGCTTGGGCTGCGGCGTGCTGTGGGTCGAACCATTAAATCAGATTCAGCTTGGCGGCTTTAAGCTGGGCTTTTGGTTTGCCCAACAGGGGGCCATCTACACCTTTATTGCTTTGATTTTTGTCTATGCGCGGGTAATGGCGAGGTTAGAGGCGCGCCTTGGGCTCGGGGAGCAAGAAGGATGAGCCTCACCGAAACGACCTATTGGGTGGTGGGCGCGTCCTTCGCGCTGTATGTGCTGATCGCGATTCGGTCACGCGCTGGCAGTACGCAGGAATTCTATGTGGCCGGCAAGGGCATTCACCCTGTGGCCAACGGTATGGCGACCGCCGCAGATTGGATGTCGGCCGCCTCTTTCATCTCCATGGCGGGCCTGATCGGTCTCTCCTACAACGGGTATGGCGGCTCGGTTTTTTTAATGGGATGGACAGGCGGCTACGTGATTCTCGCTATGCTCATCGCGCCGTATCTGAGGAAGTACGGGAAATTCACGGTGCCCGAGTTTATCGGTGATCGTTATTACTCCGACGCTGCGCGGGTGGTGGCTGTCATTTGCCTGATTATTTGCTCGGTGACCTACGTGATAGGTCAGATGAAGGGCATCGGCGTGGCCTTCTCCCGGTTCCTCGAGACTGATTATGAAACAGGCCTGTTCTCCGGCATGCTGATTGTATTCTTTTATGCCGTGCTCGGTGGCATGAAGGGCATCACCTACACCCAGATCGCGCAGTTTTGCGTGCTGATTTTTGCCTACACGGTGCCAGCGATTTTTATCAGCCTGCAGCTGACGGGCCAACCCATACCTCAATTGGGACTCGGATCAACCCTGGCAGACGGCACATATCTGCTTGAGAAGCTGGATCGTACATTGCTCGATCTGGGTTTTCAGGAGTACACGACTTCAGTGCGGGGGAGCACACTCAATATGGCGGCATTTACCGCCTCGCTCATGATTGGCACGGCGGGTTTGCCCCACGTCATTATCCGGTTCTTTACAGTGCCCACGGTTCAGGCTGCCCGCACATCGGCGGGTTGGGCGTTGGTTTTTATTGCCATCCTCTACACCACAGCACCGGCTGTGGCGGCGATGGCTCGGCTCAACATCATTCAGACCTTGGAGCCTCAGCCCGGACAGCACCTTGCTATTGAGGAACGCCCCGCATGGTTCAAAAACTGGGAGCGGACGGGTCTTTTAGGCATTGAAGACAAGAACGAAGACGGCTTGATCCAATATTCGGCGGATACAGAAACCAACGAGCTGGTGACATTGGATAACGATATTTTGGTATTGGCTAACCCTGAAATTGCCAATTTACCGAATTGGGTGATTGCGTTGGTGGCAGCCGGTGGGTTGGCAGCTGCCCTCTCCACCGCCGCGGGACTGCTACTCGCCATCTCCTCGTCCATTTCACACGATTTACTTAAACGAACCCTAATGCCTCATATCTCGGAGCGTCAGGAGTTATTCGCATCAAGACTAGCGATGGCGGCTGCTGTCCTGGGCGCAGGGTATCTCGGTCTCAATCCGCCGGGCTTCGCAGCCGGCACAGTCGCCCTCGCTTTTGGCTTGGCCGCCGCCTCGTTGTTTCCGGCGCTGCTGCTGGGCATCTTTTCCACGCGGGTGACCCGGGAGGGGGCGATTCTGGGCATGCTATCCGGCATCGGCGTGACCTTGGCCTATGTGTTTCAGCACAAGGGCATTATGTTCATCCCGGGCACGAGCTTTTTGGGGGAGCTGCCACCTAACTGGTTTCTCGGTATCGAGCCCAATGCCTTTGGCGTAGTGGGCGCCATCGTGAATTTTGGCGTCACGCTGGGTGTGACGCGACTGACTCCGGCGCCTCCGGACTCGGTGCAGCAGCTGGTGGAGGAGATCAGGGTCCCGGCATCCCTGTGAGGGTCTAACGATTGAGCAACTGGATATTATCAATCAGCCTGGTCTGACCAAGGCGGGCCGCGACAAACAGGGCGCAATCTTGCGTCGCGTCGGAAACATGCTGCAACAGCGGTAAGCCGCGCAACTCGAAATAATCCAGCGCAAAGCCCGCGCTCTCAAGCTCGCCTCGGCTGGAGGCCAATAGGGTCTCGACGCTGTTCGGGGATGCGGACGGCAGCGATTCGGCGCAAGCGGTCAGGGTTGAGAAGAGTTTTGGGGCGATCGCCCGCTCTGCCGCCGACAGATAGTGGTTGCGGGAGCTCAACGCGAGCCCGTCCTCAGCACGCTGAGTCGCCCCGCTTTGTATTTCTATGGGGAGACCGAGGTCGCCCACCATCTTTTTGATGATAAGGAGTTGCTGCAAGTCCTTTTCACCAAAAACAGCAACGTCAGGTTTAACCAGCTGGAACAACTTGTAGACCACGGTGCACACACCATCAAAGTGGCCCGGACGGTCCTTTCCACATAACGCGTCGCCAAGTGAGGGGACATGGATTGCCGTATGCGAGGCACTTCCCTCCGGGTATATCTCCCGGTCGCTTGGCGTGAAAACAAGGTCGACGCCAGCAGTCTCGAGGGCGGTGAGGTCGGCTTCCAATGTGCGAGGGTAGGTGCTCAGGTCCTCATGCGCCGCAAACTGCATGGGGTTGACGAAAATCGATGCGACCACGGCGTCGGCATGATGGTGAGCTTGCTCAACCAGTGCCAGGTGGCCCGCATGCAGATTGCCCATGGTCGGTACGAATGCGATTTTTTGAGCACGAGTGTGTAGGCTGGCAAGGCCCTGACCAAGATCAGCGATATCCGATGCGACGATCATGATGCGAATTCAGGAGTAGGTGTGCTCTTCTCTGGGGTACTCGCCGGACTTTACTGCGTCAACAAACGCTTTGAGTGCCGCCTGAACTGAGGGTGCCCCCTCCATGAAATTCTGAACAAATTTGGGCGCAGATTCAGTCATGCCCAACATGTCATGTAAAACCAATACCTGTGCGTCAGTGCCGCTCCCCGCACCAATTCCGATAACCGGGATATCCAGTTTGGATGAGATATCGGCTGCCAACTCAGCCGGAATACATTCCAGCACGAGGAGACTTGCACCCGCATCCTGAATCTCTACCGCGTCCGCCAAAATCGATTTTGCTTCTTTGGGCGTGCGCCCCTGAACGCGATAGCCCCCAAAGACATTCACCGACTGCGGCGTGAGACCGAGGTGAGCACAGACAGGCACGCCGCGCTCCACCAGCCTGTGAATGCTGTCGCTGAGCCATGTACCGCCCTCCAGTTTTACCATTTGCGCGCCGGCTTGCATTAACCTTGTGCTGGCGTGCAGGGTGTCGTCGGAGTTGGAGAAGCTCATAAACGGTAAGTCGGCGACGATCAAAGAGTGCGGTCTAGCCCGCGCGACGCACTCGGTGTGGTAGGCCATCGCATCCAGCGAGACGGGGATTGTTGTCTCATGTCCCTGCAACACCATGCCCAGAGAGTCGCCGACCAGAATGGTCTCTGCTCCCGCCTCGCTGGCGAGTCTGGCAAAGGTGGCATCGTAGGCCGTGATCATCACGAACTTGTCACCCGACGCCTTCATGGCGTCCAGAGTGCTGATGGTGATGCGTTTTGTCATGCCGATGACTCCCGGGCGCGATGTGACAGCGGTTATTCAGCTAAAAAAGTTCGGGTTGAAATAGTGTCGACCCTTTTTAATGTTCAGCATGTAATCCACGAGCAGCTCATAGTCCTGATCTCCCTGTGAAAGATCAATCTCGTTGGCGTTCACAATCAACAGAGGCGCGGCATCGTAGTAGAGAAAGAACTCGCTGTATACCTCGTTGAGTTGCTCCAGATAATCTCGATCGATCAGCTTTTCCGCGGGGATGCCACGGCGCTCGATGCGCTCCAACAATCTGTCTGGACTGGCCTGCAGATAAATCACGAGATCTGGCGGAGGCGCATCAATGCGCATCTTTTCAAAAACTTTCTGGTAGAGCGCGAACTCATCGGGCTCTAGGTTGATGCGGGCAAACAGGGGATCTTTTTCCAGCACAAAATCCACCACCCTGGCTTGCTGAAACATGTCGCGCTGCTTGAGCTCGGTGATTTTCTGAACCCTCTGGAACAGGAAAAACAGCTGCGTCGCTAGCGCAGTCTGCTGCCGGTTCTGATAGAAACGCTCGAGAAAAGGGTTCAACTCTGCCTCTTCAAGCAACAAGTCGTGTTCAAAGGTGTCCGCGATACGTCGCGCCAGCGTGGTTTTGCCCACGCCTATGGGGCCCTCTATTGCTATGTAAGCGGGTACGGATCGGCCTCGCAGGGAGATACCGGACGAAGTGCGCTGCTCCTGCAAATCAGCAACTCCTGCGTTCATCATCGCGGGAACTCACAGAATACGTGAATCGTCTGCGTAGCGCATTGTGATCTGAGGGAATGCAGAGGGCCCCGACCCGGTAAGTGGTAGTCCTCCCCCAGCAACTCTATAAGCGGGTCGAGCACAAACCGTCGCTCATGCGCCCGGGGGTGAGGAAGTGTTAGCAGGTCGCAGTCCATCTGTATCTCGTCATAGAGTAAGAGATCGAGGTCTATGCAACGCTCGCCCCAGCGACGAAGTCGGGTCCTCCCCATGGCTTGCTCGGTTGAAAGCAACCATGCCATCACGTCGCGAGGTGGCAGTGTGGTGTTGATCAGTGCCGCCGCGTTGTAAAAATCGGGCTGATCTTGTGGCCCTTGCGGCGCCGACAGATAAACGTGGGAGGCATTGACCGGGTCGAGATGGGGATGATCGGCAAAATGCCGAAACGCCGTCTTCAACTGCCTAAGCGGCTCATTTACGTTGGATCCAAGGCCCACCACGATGCGGCTCATGCGTTGCGTTGCCGTCGTCGCGGCCGCTGCCGTCGGCGACCACGGTCCTCCTGACGACCTCTAGCGCTGCCGACGAGATCGGGGTATTTCTCTTGTTGCGCAGTCCAAAAACTGCTGCACCCGTCGCCCAAATGACTGGTTTGCTCGCGGAGCAGGCGCAGATCAAAAGCCGCACGGAACCACCGGTGGGCCAATAGGTCTTTGATTTTTTTCGGCTGCCTGCGCTCGAGCCGCGGCTGTAAATCCCAAATGTCTCGCATTGCCAGGGAAAAGCGCTTGGGTATGGCCATCTGCTGACTGGCTTCCAGCACAATCTGTTGCCCGGCCTGATGCATTGCCTGGATGGCGGATTCACCCTGCTCTGCCAATAGCGCAGCCCGTGTTTCGGTTGCCGGCCAGAGAAGGGCGGCCAGGAGAAAGGCCGGGGTAACCGGTCTGTCATCTGCGACCCGCTGGTCGGTATTGGTCATTGCCATGTTTTGCAGTTGAGTCGAATGCTCATTCGCCTGAGCAGTGTCCATCACGTCGCCCATCAGATGAATGAGCAGGTCATGTTTCCGGAGTAGCTGGCAGGTCGGCGCAGAGAAACCGTTCATGAAGAGTTTCAACCACTCATCAAATAGTCGAGCTGGCGGAATATCGCGTAACAGGTGGTTGTGATGGGCGATCGCGGTCTCGGTCGCGGTAGCGATTGTGAACCCCAGCCGCGCGGCAAATCTCAGCACGCGCAACATTCTTACCGGGTCTTCCCGGTAGCGCTCGGCGGGGTCACCGATAATCCGGATAATGCCCGCCGCCACATCGGCCTGCCCTCCCAGTTGATCAATCAAATTATGAGTCGAGGTGTCGTAGTAAAGGGCGTTAATCGTGAGATCCCGGCGCTGCGCGTCTTCCTCTAGGGAGCCATAAACGTTGTCGCGCAGAAGTCTCCCAGATTGGCTTGAGCGGCCGGCAGAGTCAGCCTGGTCGTCGGTATGATCCCGGCGAAAAGTGGTCACTTCGATGATTTCACGCCCATATCGGACGTGCACGATTTGAAAGCGGCGGCCTACTGCTCGCGCACTGCGGAAGCAACGCTGGATTTGTTCCGGCGTGGCATTGGTGGCCACGTCAAAGTCCTTGGGCTTCCCGCCCAGCAACAAATCTCTTACGGCACCACCAACGACGTAAGCGTCGAAGCCGTTTTCTTGCAGTCGACTGACGACATGGTTGGCGCCCGGGGAAAAGTCATCGGTGCGAAAGCGTTGACTGGCCATGGTGTCACTCATGGCTGAGTAATCCGGCTGACGACTCAGTCTCACTCTTGCTCTGGGGCCACGCCGTGCAAGTGACTAGGTGACTCAAGCGTGTAAGGCGTGCGAGGTGACTGAGGGGCGAGAGGTGACCGGTAAAAAGAAACATGGGGAAGTCGCCTTCCCCACCCAGGTCCGTTATGACATCGTTCTTCTTATTAGGCCGATTGTTATTATTGCGGCTCTGCATAGAAT
>WTHO01000042.1 GCA_011523115.1 Halieaceae bacterium
CGCATTGTTTTGGGGGACATTGATGCAGCGCAGGCGCAGACCTTCGCGCCTTTTGGGTTTGATGACAGCTCCTTCCCCAGTGATCTCTGGGCTTGGCTTGATGAAACCAGTCAGGCGACCGGCGGGAACTTTATTGCGATCCCTCACAATTCCAATATTTCAAAAGGCTCTATGTTTGATGTGCGGGATATTCGCGGCGATGACATTGACCTCGACTATGCGGAAATCAGGCGATACTGGGAGCCGGTCGTTGAGATCACCCAGATCAAGGGAGACTCAGAGACCCACCCTGCGTTATCGCCGAACGATCCCTTCGCTGATTTCGAGACTTACCCGTACTACATTCAACGTGAGTGGACTGATTATGTGCCGCAACGAGGAGACTATATTCGTAGTGGGTTGAAAACCGGCCTTGAACTGGCGGCGTCCATAGGCGCCAACCCCTATCAGTTCGGCGTGATTGGATCTACCGATGCGCATACCGCGCTGCCGTCGGCAGAGGAGGATAACTTTCATGGAAAAATGGCCACGGACTCGATCCCGTCGCGCAAAGACGGTGGCTGGTCTGAAGATGCGCGCGGGACTTTTGGCTGGGGAATGAGCGCATCGGGTCTCGCCGCCGTATGGGCCACCGAGAATACGCGGGAGGCAATTGTAGCCGCGATGCGTAGCCGTGAGGTCTATGCGACCAGTGGTCCGCGTATTGCGGTACGCACATACGGCGGTCTAAATCTCCAAGAAGCCGCCATTGAGTCGGCGGCGTTTCCTGCAGACATTCAGTCGCAGGCTGTACCGATGGGTGGCGAAATCATTGGCGCTGCCAACGAGGATCGTTTTAGCCTCATCGTGGAGGCACAGGCGGACCCCAAGAGTGCGTATCTTGACCGCATTCAGATCATCAAGGGCTGGATCGACGCGTCGGGTCAAACGCACGAGCGTATTTTCGACGCTGCCGTGAGTGGGGCGGAGCGTCGGCTGGCGGATGGTTCTGTCATGCCGGTAGGTTCAAGCGTTGATCTGAAAACGGGGCTAACGGCAAACACCATTGGATCTCCCCGCCTCAGTGTCGTTTGGCATGACCCTGAATTTGATCCCGAGCAATCTGCCTTTTACTACGCCCGCGTGCTGCAGATTCCGACCGCGAGACACTCACTTCTCGACAAGCTGGCTCTCGGGGATGACGGCATCGACACCCGCAGGCCCGATACGATTCAGGAGCGCGCCTATACGTCGCCGATCTGGTATCGACCGTCTGCTGGTAACTAGACCGCGATACACACTCGCAGGCCCTCAAGAGCCGACTTCGTGTTGGCTAGCGCCCGCTGGCAGCTCTCGCCTGCTGCTCGCAGTTCGGTGAGCTCCTCATCTCTAATGGATGGATTGACGCTCTGTAAATACGTGAGCCGCCCCACTTCCTCCGCATAGTGCTGCGTTGCCTTATCGAGTGCAGTGTCGCGTCGCTGCTTGATTTCTGATTCTGCGCGGCTTTCCAGAGTGGGCAGCAGCGTTTCGATGACGGGGCGCAGTTTGTGAAGCGCAGTGGCACTGGTGGCACTGGGCACGCTTTGAAGCGCGTCAGCAAGGAATGAGGACGACAGCTTATCGCCCACTTCTTTTCCGCTCTGGGTCAATAGCATGCGCAGCGGCCGCTGATCTAAAAATTGACCCGTTTCCAGATAGGCAGGGGCCCGACACTCCACGCGATACAGGCTCTCCAACAAAATGGTGCCGGCGGGTACGCCCCGATGCTTGAAGGTGCCGAGACTCGCTTTGCCGATGTCGCTGCCAAGCAATGCGGCCATCGTCTCGCTGATGATGGGATGCTCCCAAGTGAGGAACGTGACTTCGTCGCGGCTTAATGCCGTCTGGCGATGATAGGTGGCGGTAATCCCGTCCTCATCCAGTCCGGGTAGTTGACCGGTGGCGAGATTTTCTGTCGGTCTCACCAGATAGAGGTGCTCGTCGAGATACTCTTGCTCAAGGCCGATCCGGTCAAACAGCAGTTCGCTGAAGCTATACAGTAGGTCACTTTGCTCCCTAGCGATTAGCGACTGGATCAGCGCTTCACCCTTTACAGCATCGTGAGAGTGACGCTCTAACAGTCTGTCTCTGCCGATCTCGCTCTCCTCCAGCAATCGATCGCGACATACGCGAGTCTCCTCAATCAGCGTTTGCAGTTGATCTGGCTGACACAGTGCATCCGCCAACTGAGATGAGAAATCAGTAAAGAGCTGATAGCCAACCGAGCAGGTGTGGCTGAAAGCGTTCAGGCCCTCATCGAGCCAGCGACAGAGGGTTTCCTGTGCAGTGCCTGTCAGGTAAGGCACATGGATGTAAATATCCGAGCCCTGTCCAATTCGATCTAGGCGCCCGATTCTTTGCTCTAGAAGGTCCGGGTGAGTCGGCAGGTCGAAGCAGATGAGGTGTTGGGCGAATTGGAAATTACGGCCCTCGCTGCCGATTTCAGAGCAGATCAGCGCCTGCGCTCCGCCGGTCTCCTCTGCAAAGTAGGCCGCTGCGCGATCCCGTTCGATCAAACTCAATGCCTCATGGAAGGCGGCGCACCGCACCCCTGCTTTAAGGTGCAGATAATGCTCCAACGCCACGGCGGTCTCTTTGTGAGCACATATGACCAATACCTTTTTCGGGCGGATAGACTTTAACTGTGCCTCGAGCCAGGCGACTCTGGGGTCTTGCATCACCCATTCGGACTCAAGCTTGTCGAGCTCGGGGTGCAGTTGCTGCATCGATCGCTGATACAGCGGTGGGTTGTCGAGTGGGTACAGGTAACGGTGCCGTGTCGGGAATCCAGTCACACCTCTTCGGGTGTTCCGGTACAAAATGCGGCTGGTGCCATAACGATCAAGCATCTGCTCAATTTTGCTGTCCGTATCCGCCGTGGCATCGATACCCGGAGGCAGTGCGACGTTTTCCCCCGCCTCCAACGCTTCGATCATGGTGCTCCACGTAGCGAATTGACGATGCTCTTCCATGAATTGATCAAAGTCGGCGAATCGCGCAGGGTCGATCAACTGAAGGCGATCGAAATGGGTCCTCAGGCCTGCTTGCTCGGGCGTGGCGCTGAGGAGCAATAGCCCACGAGTGCGTGCGGAGAGGTCGTGGATGAATTGACCAAACTCGGATCGGGTATCTCCCAAACCGGTCAGGTGGTGCGCCTCGTCAATGATGACCATATCCCAGTCGAGCTGACTGACGATGTCTTGGCATAGTCGGTCGTCCTCAAATAGCGACAATGGTGCAATCACCAGAGGGTTGTCCGAGAACTCCTCGTGAATGTCCGCGTCTTCAAGGCGAGCGCTATTGAGTAGTGAGAACGCCAGATGGAAGCGTCGTTGCATCTCAACTAACCACTGATGCGCCAGCGTATCGGGCACCAATATCAGGACGCGATGCGCGCGCTGTCGATGAATCTGCTGGGCGAGTATCAGGCCCGCCTCGATGGTTTTTCCAAGGCCGACTTCATCGGCAAGTAGTACCCGGGGAGCGAATCGATCTCCGACGCTTGCCGCGACGTAAATTTGATGCGATAGAAACGCTGTTCGCGCGCCTAATAGGCCCCTCAGACCAAAACCTTCCCCAGTCGCATGATGCTCTAGCGTGGTTTGCCGAACGCCAAAGTCACTGGGCTTACCCAGTTGATTATTCAGCAGGCGCTCAATCGGGGTGTTTAGCTCAATGTGGGCATCAAGCTCAGTCTCGACGACGGAGCGCTGTTGTCCCGCGGTGTCGGTGCCGTAGTAGGTGAGTACACCAGATTGTTCCTTGACGTTCTCAACGGTGAGCCCAGTGCCATCTACCGAAGTGAGTTGGTCGCCGGGTTTAAGCAGCAGTCTGGTCAGCGGCGCACGATCAATTGCATAGACGCGCTCCTCTTCAACGGCAGGGAAGTGCAGCGTGACGCGCCGATCATCAGCATGAGTCACGATACCCAAGCCCAGTGTGCTATCGGCGTGGCTGACCCATCTCTGGCCCGGTAGGAAAATATCAGTCATGGATTAAAAAAAGAGCTGGTGGCTGTTATCGCGGGCGTGTGTCAACAGGGTCTCAACGGGCACCAGCTTGATATCTGCAAGCTTTTCGGCAATGAAGGGGAGATAGCAGGGGGCGTTGGGTCGGCCTCGATAAGGCACTGGTGTCAGGTAAGGTGCGTCGGTCTCTAGAACGATGCGATCAATTGGGGTGGCCGCGACAACCTGGCGAACGTTTTCGGCATTACGAAACGTGGTGATGCCATTGAAGCCGAGCATGAAGCCCTCCGCGAGACAGAACTCGGCAAGCTCCAGTGAACTCGTGAAGCTGTGGATTACGCCTTTGCGTGGCAAATGCCGGCTGTGGTTTGCCAGAATGTCGCGGGTGTCGCTGTCGGCCTCTCTCGTATGAATTACGACGGGCAGGGACTGATCGCTGGCGATGGCGAGTTGCTCGTCAAAGGCTTTCAGTTGTGAAGCCCTGTCAGCATGGTTGTAATGGTAATCGAGACCAATCTCGCCCACCGCAACGACCCTCGGGTGCGCGCAACCCTCGGTGACGCGCTCAGCGAGTGCGGTATTCCAGCTGTTGGCTTCATGCGGATGGATGCCCTGTGTGCACCAAATTGACTGATGTGATTCAGCCAGCTGTCTCACGGTATCGAGATTACCCGCGGATACGGAGATGGTCACAATGCGCTCGATCCCCGCCGCAAAAGCGTCCCGGAGCACCGCATCGACCGCGTCGCCTTCGAGATAGTCAAGGTGGCAATGCGTTTCAACAATCGGCGTGTTAAAGCGCGGTATGGCTCGGCGTTTTTTCTGACTCATGGAGGGTAGGGCATCGCTGGGGCGCGAAGTATGGCACAAATGCCGCCATCTCGGTCACTCTGAGCGGTTAGCCCCGGTGAACCGTGCGAAACCGCATGGACTGGACCGTGTCGACGATCTCCTGCCACAACCATTGATGAATCGGTGAGTGCTCGGTGCGCCGGTGCGCGATCAACGAGTATTGCACACTGAAGGTCATATCCAACGGCAGTGTCAAAGCGACAATGTCTCGAGTTGCCCCTTCATTGCGGGCTAAATAGGCGGGACAAATCAATAAATAGTCCGTCTCGCGAAGGATTTCGAACGCGGTCAGTAAATGCGATGTCTCCAAGATGCCTCGATCGCTTTCAAACAGATTCCTCGCCAGCGATTGGCCACCAATCAGCTCTTCTCGGTCTGCCACATACAGCGCCACCTGCGGATATTGTCGGATCATTTGGCTGGTAAGCGTTTGGGCGATCAAAGGGTGGTCCTGCCGCACAAAGATCGCGAGTGGAGAGGCCGCCAAGGGTGAAACCGAGTATTCGGGCGGGTATTCCTCCCGCTGGATTTGGATGGCGAAGTCCAGCTCGCCGTTTGCGAGCTGATCTAATTGTCGTTCCGCCCGGGTGATTGTGCGCAACCTCAGCCGTGGCGCGTTGGACTGCAACCGGGCAGAAAGCGGTGGGAGGAGGGTGAACCCCACATACTCAGAGATGGCCAGCGTGATCTCGCCACGGAAGGCAGCCGGCGAAAAATCGCCGGCATCAAGCAGCGCGTCGATCTGGGTCAGCACGCTCTTGAGCTCCCCCGCCAGTCCTAGCGCCCTTGGTGTGGGTTGTATACCCCGTTTGCTGCGCACGAACAGCGGGTCATCGAATGTCTCACGTAATCGCCCCAGTGTTTTGGACATGGCGGGTTGGGTGATGGAAAGCCTGTCTGCAGCGCGGGAGACGCTACCCTCCTGAAGAAGAATATGTAGTGATATCAGCAGATTGAGGTCAATTCTTGCAAGTCTACCTAAGTTCACTGGATAGCCTTCATAACGTTAGGGACTGGATTGGTTAACAAAAATACATTAGCGGTAATGATACCTGTATTGCAAGCTACCGCACAGGTGGTGCGTCATGACGGCCCGGTTATCCCTTTTAGACCCGGCCTAGCGCAGCGCCTGCCTTAGCCTCTACCCGCCTTTCCGAGGCGGGTTTTTTTTACGTTATATTGCGCCCGTATGAGCGTAGCTGTTTCGTCATTGGTATGTTGACCCGCGTTTTGTTAGCACTGGTCTCGCTGACGTCTGCGTCGGTAATAGCCGATACGCCGGTGCCCTTCGGGGTTCGCGTACAACCCCTCGCGTCGATGCCCACTGATCCTGCCCCCGCTCAGATCGACGCTGATCTGCTTGCCAACGTGGACGCTGCGGAGCAAGCAGTGATCTCGATGGAGCAGCGGCTCGGCCCCTATCACCCTGACTTGACAGCGCCGTTGGTCGACGCGGCACACCTGGCGACCCAGTCCGGTGAGATCGCTTTGGCTACATCGCTCTACGACAGGGCCCTGCATAATGCGAGGGTTAACGACGGGCTTTACGGCGACCAGCAGTTGCCAATCTTGCGGGGACTGCTCGACCTATATCTGGTGTCTGGCGATCGGGCGGCTTTTGAGGAGCGCGCGGCGTATCAATTTCGTTTGCTGGGGTCTGGCGTCCCGCCGTTTGAAACCGGTGAGCTACAGGCGGCGTTGGAATTTTTCGACGTATCGCTCGATGCCTTGTTAGACGTCGCGTGGGAGACCCGCGGCCGAGACGTATTGCGCCTCCATGATCGCTTTGAGTCCATGACAGAAGAGGTCTGCGCTGATCAATCGGTTAACCGGGATTGGTGCGAGCCTTTCACCTTCCGCTTGGGCCGTTTTTACTATCTTCTCGAGTATAAGTTGGACGTCTTGGTTGATGACCCTCGCTTTGAAAGCGCGTTTGCGGATACTGAGTGGCAGTCGCTGGAGCGTGAGCCGCGGCTGGATGTATTGCAGCGCAGGCTATTTGGCCAGGGCGAGAAACTGTTTGAGGCGCTTTTAACCGTGGACGCCGATAGTCCTGCTGCGCTGTCAGCGCTGGCAGATTGGTACTGGTTCTATCGCAAGCGCGATCGCGCA
>WTHO01000035.1:0-18952 GCA_011523115.1 Halieaceae bacterium
CATTGGAGCGGGCTGGCGAAGCTTATTGCCATTCTCTCCGTTGTTGCTGCGTTGCTGTTGCTCGAGCCCGATTTTGGGGCCACGGTCATCATCGTCGGCGTCGTCGTCGGCATGACGTTTCTGGCAGGCGCGAAATTGGTTTATGTGCTCGCGATGTTGGCAGCCGCCGCGATGGCCTTGGCCTTCCTCGTACTGAGCGCCCCGTATCGCATGAAACGGCTGACCGCTTATCAGGATCCCTGGGCAGATCCCTTCGGTTCGGGTTTTCAGTTGGTGCAGTCGCTTATTGCCTTCGGTCAGGGCGAGTGGTGGGGGGTCGGGCTGGGCAACAGCGTTCAGAAGCTTTTTTACTTGCCTGAGGCGCATACCGATTTTGTGTTCTCCATTTGGTCCGAGGAGACCGGTCTGATTGGCGCGACGGCGATGATCGCTCTGTTCGTCATGTTGATCGCGCGGGTGCTCAACATTGGCTGGCGTGCCGCAGCTCAGCACCGTCTTTTCGAGGCCTATGTGTGTTTTGGAGCAGCCCTGATGTTTGCCGGGCAGGCGTTTGTGAACATGGGGGCCAGTTCAGGCTTGCTGCCCACCAAAGGTCTGACGCTGCCGTTCGTGAGCTATGGCGGGAATAGTCTGATCGTGAACTGCATGCTACTGGGCATGGTACTGCGCACGGCAGGCTCACTGGAATCCGCGCGGCCAGAGTCACCCAGTGCATTCAAGAGGATAAAAGCGTGAGCGCTCATGCCTCTTCGTATCGCGCGTTGATCGCCGCGGGTGGCACGGGTGGACATGTGTACCCGGCACTGGCGGTGGCCGCGCATTTGGTCGAGCTCGGTTGGTCGGTGGACTGGGTGGGGACTGAGCAAGGCATTGAGCATCGTCTTGTACCCGCTTCCGGACTGCCTCTGCATTGTCTCACCATGTCGGGTTTTCGCGGTAAAGGTCTGATCAAGAAGATGATGAGTCTGCTTCGCCTGGCTCTCGCCGTAGTCGAATCCTGCAGTCTCATTCGCCGATTAAAACCGGATGTCGTATTGGGGATGGGGGGTTATGCAGCAGCACCCGCAGGGTTGGCCGCGTTCCTGACGCGTCGGCCGCTGGTTATTCATGAGCAGAACGCTGTTGCCGGGACTACGAACCGATGGTTATCGCCGATTGCAGTCCGCGTCTTGTGCGGATTACCCGGACCATTCGCAGAGGCTCGGATGGCCGAGGTGGTGGGGAACCCGGTTCGGAACGTCTTCCGTCGTGCTGATCGGCAAGAGTTGCAAACCCTCGCCCGCTTTTCAGGGGCGCGCCCCATGAGGATTCTGGTTCTCGGAGGTAGTTTGGGCTCCGCGCCGCTCAATGAGTTGTTGCCCGCCACCACGGCGCGTCTGGTGTCAAAAGGATACGGCGACACCATTTCGGTTTGGCACCAGTGTGGTGAACGCAACCGATCGAGTGCAGAGTTGGCGTGGAAAAAACAGCCTCTCGGCAACTTGCGTCTGGATGCTTACATCGACGATATGGCGGCGGCATATGGCTGGGCGGATGTGGTGATATCGCGTGCCGGCGCGTTGACGGTTTCGGAGTTGGCGAAAACGGGCACCGCGGCGATTCTGATACCGCTGCCCCATGCCATTGACGATCATCAGACAGCTAACGCGCGGGTGTTGGAGGCCCAGGGCGCCGCCGTTTTATTACCTCAGGTCGAGGCGACGCCCGAGGCCGTTTCCGATCTCCTGGAACGATGGATGGTCTCCCCGGCGATTTTGAGCGACATGGCGACGGCCCTGGAGTCTGCGGTCCAGAGCGATGGCACCGCGTGTGTGAGCGCCATACTGATGGAGGTGGCCCATGCAAATGCTTGATCCACGTCCTGTTGCTTCGGCGGGTATGGGAGGCATTCAGCGGATCTTTATGGTCGGTATCGGCGGCGCAGGAATGAGCGGCATTGCCGAAGTGCTGGCGGGATTGGGTTACACGGTGTCAGGGTCCGACCAGATTGAAAGCCCGGTGGTGGCACGCTTGCGGTCGCTTGGCGTCGTCGTCCACATAGGGCATCAGGCTGAACATGTTGAACACGCAGATGTCATCGTGGTCTCAGCGGCAGTGCCCGAGGACAACCCGGAGCGGGTGGCGGCTCGTTCGTTACGTATCCCCGTGGTGCCCCGCGCTGAGATGCTCGCCGAACTCATGCGTTATCGATTCGGTATTGCCGTAGCCGGCACTCACGGCAAAACCACGACCACCAGTTTAATTGCAGCGATATTGGGAGAGGCGGGCGAAGACCCAACCTTTGTCATCGGCGGTTTGCTCAATCAGACAGGCGCCAATGCAGCGCTCGGCGATGGCGACTACTTGGTGGTAGAGGCTGACGAGAGTGACGCCTCCTTTTTGCACCTCCAGCCCATGATGTCTTTGGTGACCAATATCGAGGCGGATCATATGGAGCACTATGGTGGTGATGAAGCGCGCTATAGCGCTGCATTCGATGCCTTTCTCCATAACCTGCCATTTTATGGTAGCGCCCTGATGTGCCTCGACGACAGGGGTGTACGAGATCTGTTACCCGACTTGTCGCGACGAGTGGTGACTTACGGTCGTCATGCCGATGCTGACTATCGCGTCGAAAATTATCGTCCAGAGGGTTTGAGTTGCCGATTTGATTTGGTCCGCCCGGGCGATGACGAGGTGCTGTCATTGACTGTCAAAATGCCCGGGCTGCATAACGCGCTAAACGCCGCGGGCGCAGCAGCGCTGTGTTGCGAGCTCAATATCAACGACCAGGCCATCATTCAGGGTTTAGCGGAGTTTGGGGGAGTGGGCCGCCGGTTTGCTGATCTGGGTTTGGTTCGGTGGCGGGAGCATAGCGCGAGACTGATTGATGACTATGGCCATCACCCGACGGAGGTTGCGGTAACGCTCAAGGCAGCCCGCGACGCCTTCGCTGCGAAGCGGGTGGTGATGGTTTACCAACCCCACCGCTTCACCCGTACCCGAGACCATTTCGACGAGTTTGTATCGGTGCTCAGCGAGAACCAGGTGCTGATCCTTTTGGATGTCTACGCCGCGGGTGAATCGCCGATTGACGGCGCGGATTCGCAGGCGCTGGCGAACGCGATTCGATCCCGTGGTGTGGTGGAGCCCATCGTTGTATCGGATCAAGGGCATTTGGCGGCGGTATTAATGAGCGTCCTGGAAGACGGCGATATTTTATTGATGCAGGGTGCCGGTGATATTGGTCGCCTATCGACGGCGTTGGCAGAGTGCGAAACGCTGGAGGTGCTGCTGTGACTGCAACGACCTTCAGTGGGATGAATCTGGCAGTGTTGCTGGGTGGCACTGCGGCGGAGCGCGAGATATCGCTTGAGAGTGGCGCGAATGTCGCCGAGTGCCTTGAGCAAGCGGGAGCAGTGGTTTCCCGTGTAGATCCGGCAGTCAACGGCTGGCAGGCGCGATTGAAAGATGCCACGTTCGTTTTCAACCTTCTCCACGGACCGGGCGGCGAGGATGGCACGCTGCAGGGCCTTCTTGAGTTTATGGGTCTGCCTTACAGTGGATGCGGTGTGCTCGCCTCAGCACTGACGATGGACAAAATTCGCACCAAGCTACTTTGGCAAGGAGCGACGCTTAAAACGCCGCCCTTCAAAGTGCTGACAGTTGATTGCGATTGGCAGGCTGTCATTGATGAGCTGGGAAGCGTCTTCGTCAAACCAGCCCTCGAGGGCTCTTCTTTGGGTATGAGTCGGGCTGACTCCGCTACCCAATTGAGGGAGGCCTTTGATCAGGCCGCACGCTTCGGTAGCGCGGTCATGGCCGAACAGTTTGTGTCTGGCCCGGAGTACACCGTTGCGATTCTCGGTGATCGGGCGCTTCCGAGCATTCGAATCGATGTGTCCGGCGAATTCTATGATTTCGACGCCAAATACCGCTCTCACGAGACGCTGTTTTCCTGCCCATCCGATTTGAATCCGTCAGACGAGCTAGCGCTGGCTGATCTGGCGTTAAGCGCATTTCGCATCACCGGTGGCGAAGTCTGGGGTCGCGTCGATGTGATGCGCGATGCTACTGGAGATTGGCAGTTGCTGGAGGTGAATACCGTACCCGGTATGACGTCCCACAGTCTGGTTCCCATGGCGGCAAAGGCCGTGGGCCTGTCCCTCGTTGAATTATTGAGCGAGATTTATCTTCACAGTATGGGAGCGCGCCATGCCCAGCGTTAAGGCAGCAACCGGGCGACGTCGCGTATCCGGCGGGTCAGTCGATCATGCGCCAACTGTTTCAGGGCTTAGACGCTGGGTCAATCGCGGCGCGCTGGCATCCTGCACGGCGCTGCTGGGCCTCGGACTGTACCAAGGTGCGGCGTATCTCGGCTCGCAGCAAATTGAACGCCTGACAGTGAGGGGTGATTTACGACACATCGATGCCCAAGCGATGCATGCTCAAGTCGCCCCTTATGCGACGGGCAGCTTTCTGACGGCCGACCTTAAGACGCTGCGTCAAGAGATAGAAAAACTACCTTGGGTTTACCGCGTCACCGCTCGGCGCCGTTGGCCGGCAGAAATCGAAGTGACGCTCATTGAACAGCAGCCGCTCGCTCGCTGGGGGACGCAGGGATATCTCAATCATGAGGGCGAGTACTTCGCGGCGCAGCAAGAGCCACTGCACGATGCATTGCCTCTGCTGCTAGGGCCTGAGGGCACTGAAGCTCGGTTAATGCGCCATTACCAGTTGCTGGCGGCGCAGCTTGAGTCTCTGGGTCCGGTGATCACAGAGTTGAGTCTTGATGAACTTGATCAGGTATCGGTCCGTTTCGATAGCGGATTGTTTTTGTTACTGGGCGCCAAAGACTTGTCTCATCGCGTCGCTAGATTTTTACGGTTATGGGAAGGCCCACTGCCATCCCGGACTATCGCAAGGATTGATCTGCGGTATGAGCACGGCGCTGCTGTCAGATTCAACGACCAAGGACTGGCCATGCAGGCCACAGGCAATGGGGGTGAAGGTTAATGAGCAATTCTATCGGCAAGCAGATGATTGTCGGGCTCGATATCGGGACCTCTAAGGTCGTCGCAGTGGTCGGGGAGATCGACGCTGACGGTGAAATGGAAGTCGTTGGCATCGGCTCGCATCCTTCCCGCGGGATGAAGAAAGGGGTCGTCGTCAACATCGAATCCACGGTTAACGCCATCCAACGCGCGGTAGAAGAGGCGGAGCTGATGGCGGGATGTCAGATTCATTCGGTCCATGTCGGCATTGCCGGCAGTCACATTCGGTCAGTGAATTCCCATGGCATTGTTGCCATCAGAGATCAGGAAGTTTTCCAGCAAGACATAGATCGCGTCATCGATGCTGCACAGGCTGTCGCCATCCCCGCGGACCAAAAAGTACTGCACGTGTTGCCTCAGGAATACGTCATTGATAACCAGTCCGGAATTCGCGAGCCACTCGGAATGTCGGGGGTGCGACTTGAGGCCAAAGTGCATCTGGTGACCTGCGCGGTCAATGCAGCGCAAAACATCGAGAAATGTGTTGAGCGCTGTGGGCTGACTGTCGACAGCATCATTCTCGAGCAACTGGCCTCAAGTTACTCCGTGATTACCGAGGATGAGCGAGACCTGGGTGTCTGCCTCGTCGACATTGGTGGCGGCACCTCGGATATCGCTATCTTCACCGATGGGTCCATTCGCCACACCGGTGTGATCCCCATTGCCGGTGATCAGGTTACCAATGACATTGCGATGGCCTTGAGAACGCCCACGCAGCATGCGGAAGAAATCAAAATCCGATACGCATGTGCGCTGACTCAGCTTGCAGGGCCGGATGAGACGATCAAGGTGCCCAGTGTGGGGGACCGGCCCCCGCGGGATCTGTCGCGTCAATCCCTCGCAGAAGTCGTCGAGCCGCGTTACGACGAGCTCTTCACGCTGATCCAGTCAGAGCTCCGTCGCTCGGGATACGAGGAGCTGATTCCTGCTGGCGTTGTACTGACTGGCGGTACCTCAAAGATGGAAGGCGCAGTAGAGCTCGCTGAAGAAATATTTCATATGCCGGTCAGAGTCGGTGCACCCCAGTACGCGAGGGGTTTACACGACATTATTCGAAATCCGATTTACGCGACAGCCATTGGTCTGCTCTTGTACGGCGCAGAGGCGTCTATTGAGGACGAGCGCAACAATCAGCGCGGATCGTTGGAGGGAATGAGCTTTACCGCTCGGGTAAAGGATTGGTTCGCGCGACATTTCTAGACCGCAGGAAAACAGTTTTTAGCAGGGCTCTGTGTTTTGGAGCTTTTTTTAAAAAGGGGAGTAAACGATGTTTGAACTAGTAGATAGTGCACCACAAAGTGCCGTGATCAAGGTGATCGGTGTCGGTGGCGGCGGCGGTAATGCCGTTCGACACATGATCGATCACCAGGTAGACGGTGTGGATTTCATTTGTGCCAATACTGATGCTCAGGCGTTGTCTGATATCAGCTCAAAAACCGTGCTGCAGTTGGGCTCGGGAATTACCAAAGGGCTGGGTGCAGGCGCCAACCCAGAGGTGGGTCGCGCAGCGGCTCTGGAAGACAAGGACCGTATTGCTGATGCGCTACATGGCGCTGATATGGTGTTTGTTACCGCGGGAATGGGCGGTGGCACCGGCACGGGTGCAGCCCCGATTGTGGCGGAGGTGGCGAGGGAACTCGGCATCCTGACCGTCGCTGTCGTAACTCGCCCTTTTAGTTTCGAGGGTAAAAAGCGACTCAACACCGCAGATGAGGGTCTGATAGAGATCGCGCAGCATTGCGACTCCTTAATCACAATTCCGAACGAGAAGCTGCTTGAAGTGCTTGGTTCAAATACTTCTTTGCTTGACGCCTTCAAGGAAGCGAACGACGTCTTGCTTGGCGCGGTACAGGGTATCGCTGATCTGATCATTCGACCCGGCCTGGTAAACGTTGACTTTGCAGATGTCAGAACCGTGATGTCGGAAATGGGGGCGGCCATGATGGGCACGGGTACGGCCAGTGGTGAAGGTCGGGCTCGAGACGCGGCAGAGCGTGCCATCAACAGTCCGCTCCTCGATGACATCGATTTGAGCGGCGCACGCGGCATTTTGGTGAACATCACGGCGGGCCTCGACCTGTCGCTAGGCGAATTCTCGGAGGTCGGTGCAACCATTGAGGATATCGCCTCAGAGGATGCCACCGTGGTGGTCGGCACTGTGATTGACCCTGAAATGACCGACAGTCTTAAGGTCACCGTTGTGGCGACAGGGTTGCGCAATGTGGAGGTGCGGCCCTCGCTGACAGCAGTGGAGACAAAAGTGCCTGCGCGTCCTGCGCCTGAGAGCGCCGACTATGGTGATTTTGACTTGCCTCCGGGCAAGCGCCGTCAGGCGACTGGTGGAGTCGATGGACAAGCGGCCCTCAAAATGGACGAAGACCTCGACGAACAACTCTTTGATGTTCCGGCGTTCCTGCGTAGGCAGGCTGATTGAGGAGTTGAATGGCGCTGGTGGTGTGCCTGACAGTGGAATTTGTTGGGCCAAGAGAACTGGAATGACGGTGCCTGCCCTAGTAATGTCTCGCCCTGAGAGAGGGGGAACACCATGCTGCGGCAACGCACCCTGCGGGAGTCGATCAAATCGACAGGAGTAGGGCTACATTCCGGTAATAAAGTGACGATGCAGTTGAGTCCAGCACCAGTGGATACGGGCATTGTCTTTCGTCGCACCGACCTGAGTCCGATTCGGGACATCCCCGCCCGAGCGGACCAGGTGGACGAGACTGATCTCTCCACCAGCCTTGGCCGTGGCGAATTCCAAGTGACTACGGTGGAGCACCTTTTGTCTGCGCTCTGTGGGCTTGGAATTGATAACGCCTTGATTGAGATCGATTCACCCGAAGTGCCAATCATGGACGGCTCAGCAGGGCCGTTTGTTTATTTACTTCAGACCGCCGGTGTACAAGAGCAGCCCGCCGCCAAGCGATTTATTCGTGTCACGCATGAGATCACTGTCAACGACGGAGATAAGGTCGCCACGCTCAGGCCTTACGAAGGATTCCGGGTCACCTTTGCTATCGACTTCGATCACCCCGTATTCAAGGAACAAATTGGCCATGCGGCCCTCGATATCAGTAGCGAGGCATTTGTGCGAGAAATCA
Source organism: Halieaceae bacterium (assembly GCA_011523115.1). Lineage (GTDB taxonomy): Bacteria > Pseudomonadota > Gammaproteobacteria > Pseudomonadales > Halieaceae > Luminiphilus. The sequence goes on from WTHO01000035.1 coordinate 8,135, forward strand.
GCCGTGCGCGCACATTCGGGTTTGTTCATGAATTCGAATACATGCGCTCGCGCGGACTCGCGCGTGGCGGTAGCGTTGATAATGCGATCGTCGTAGATGACTACCGTATTCTGAACGAAGGCGGTCTGCGCTACGACGATGAGTTCGTGAAGCACAAAATGCTGGACGCGATTGGTGACCTGTATCTTGCTGGATATCAGTTGTTGGCTGAGTATGAGGGGGTCAAATCTGGCCACGCGCTGAACAATCAACTCGTCAGGGCGCTTTTTGAGCAGCCGGAGTGCTGGGAGTGGGCGACCTTTGACGATCCGGCTGAATCCCCCGTCGATTGGACCTTATCGCAGGATCTTCAGTTCGGGTAACCCGGCCGGGTCTGCCAAAAGACCAGTTTTGATGGAACTTCTACAGTTCCCACTGGATCTTGAAAATGGCATCATTTCGCCTCTTTGCCTACGATAACTGCACTTGAAGCTAATCCTCCTCAATCGCCATGCGGCTTCGCGCACCCTTGAATTGGGGAGGTGGTCGTGGGCGCTGCTTTCTGCCTTGTTTATTGGGTTGCCGATTGGGTTGGTCACCATCAGCTACCACATCGGCTTTGGAGAGGGGTTGGACTCCGAGCAGGCAACGCGAGTCTCTGCGCAGGAGCAGCAGGCGATTGATCGCGCCGAGGCGCTCGCCCAAATGAGCGTTCAGGCGCAGTCTCGGCTGACAGCCATGACACGGCGCTTGGCCACGCTGCAAGCGCACGTCACGCGGCTTGATGCCTTGGGTAGTCATCTGACGGAACTGGCGGGCTTGGAAACGGAAGAGTTTGATTTCTCGGCGCCGCTGGCGTTGGGCGGTCCCTCTATTCCCTTGTCGGGAAAGTCGCTACCGAGTGTGGATGAGGTCGAGTCGCAGTTTAGTGCTCTGGATGCCCTGTTTGCCCGCAGAGAGGCGCAGTTCGACGTTCTCGCGGGTTTGTTGTCGGCTGAGCAGCTCCGCGCCGAGTCGACGCCGGCCGGGAGGCCCATTCGAGCTGGATGGCAATCCTCGCCTTACGGAAACCGCATCGATCCGATTACGGGAGAACGTGCTTGGCACGCGGGCATCGACTTTGCCGGTCGTGATGGCTCTGACGTACTCGCAGTGGCCAGCGGCGTAGTGAGCTGGAGTGGCCACCGGTCTGGCTATGGCACGATGGTTGAAGTGTCCCACGGCGATGGACTCAGTACGCGTTACGCTCATAATCAGGAAAACCTTGTAGAGGTCGGCGACCTGGTTCGCCGCGGGGACGTTATTGCTCTGATGGGCAGTACAGGGCGCTCTACCGGACCTCATGTTCACTTCGAAGTTTTCAAGCACGGCCGTGCCGTTGACCCCGCTACCTACGTGCGGCGCACGCATCGCTGACTGTTGATTTTTGGCGCGTAGCCGCCACCGCAACCTTTCCTTCGATTCTTTGTGACTCAACAGTGAGCCGTGCATGTTTATTTCCACTATGAAGAAGATTTTTGGCACCCGGAACGATCGGGAGCTGAAACGAATGGGCAAAGTTGTCGCTCGCATCGGCGCCCTTGAGGAGGCGATGCAAGCGCTGTCAGACGACGCGTTACGTGACAAGACGGTGGAGTTTCGATCGCGTCTTGCAGACGGGGAAAGTCTGGAGCAGATGCTGCCCGAGGCGTTTGCAGTGGTCAGGGAAGCGGGCGTCAGGGCGCTGGGGATGCGCCACTTCGACGTGCAATTGATTGGTGGTATGGCGCTGAATGACGGCAAAATCGCTGAGATGCGAACGGGCGAGGGTAAAACGCTGGTAGCGACCCTCCCTGCTTACCTCAATGCGCTACCTGATCACAGCGTTCATCTTGTCACCGTTAATGATTACCTGGCCAGCAGGGACGCCGCCTGGATGGGGCCGCTTTATGAGTTTTTGGGTTTATCGGTGGGCGTCGTTCGCTCCGGCCAAAGTGCTGAAGAGAAGAAGTTGGCGTACAAGTGTGATGTTGTCTACGGCACAAACAACGAGTTTGGTTTCGATTATCTGCGCGACAACATGGCTTTCAGCATGGCCGATAAAAGCCAAGGAAAGCTGGCTTTCGCCATCGTCGATGAAGTCGACTCGATACTGATCGATGAGGCCAGAACGCCACTCGTTATTTCAGGCGCTGTCGAGGACAGCTCTGAGCTCTATAAAGCTGTCAATCGACTGATCCCCAAACTCAGCCCAGAGTCGGAGGAACAGGAGGGCGATTTTACCGTCGACGAGAAGCAACGGAGCATCGAACTTACCGAAGCCGGCCATGAAAAAGTGGAAGGCATGCTGATTGAGGCAGGACTACTGCAAGCCGATGACTCGCTCTACGCCGCCACAAACCTCGGTCTGTTACATCACGTTCACTCCGGTCTGCGAGCGCACGTGCTGTTTCATAAAGATGTTGAATACATTGTTCAGGAAGGTCAGGTGGTGCTCATCGATGAGCACACCGGCCGGACAATGCCGGGCAGGCGACTTTCAGAGGGCTTGCATCAGGCGATCGAGGCGAAGGAGGGTGTGAGGATCCAAAGTGAAAGTCAAACCCTCGCCTCTACAACGTTTCAAAATTTCTTTCGCCTCTACGACAAACTTGCTGGCATGACGGGCACGGCGGATACAGAAGCTTTTGAATTCCGTCAAATTTATGGTCTCGATTGCGTGGTCATTCCCACCAATGTGCCGATGCGTCGCGATGACTTAAACGATCTGGTGTACCTCACGCGCGAGGAGAAGTTTGAGGCAATTATTGAGGATGTGCGCGCTTGTATAGACAGTGGTGCCCCCGTTTTGGTGGGCACAGCCTCGGTGGAGACCTCTGAAGAGCTCTCCCAAGCCTTTCAAAAGCAGGGTATTGAGCACAAGGTATTGAACGCTAAGTACCATGAGCAGGAAGCCGAAATCATTGCACAGGCTGGTCGACCAGGGGTCGTCACTATTGCCACCAACATGGCGGGCCGTGGCACAGATATTGTCTTGGGAGGCAATTTGGAAGCCGAGCTCGCTGCACAGGGTGAGTCTCTGGATGAAACCACCCGGGAGCAAATCACGGGGGACTGGCAGGCGCGACATGACCAGGTGATCGAGGCCGGCGGACTCCACATTTTGGGCACTGAGCGACACGAATCGAGACGTATTGACAACCAATTGCGTGGTCGGTCGGGCCGGCAGGGAGACCCGGGAGTCTCGCGCTTTTACCTGTCCCTCGAAGATAACCTTATGCGCATTTTCGCCTCAGAGCGGGTGAAGACCTTCATGCAAGCCTTGGGGATGGAGCGAGGTGAGGCGATCGAGCATCGCATGGTGACCAACGCCATCGAGAAGGCTCAGCGGAAGGTGGAAGGACGCAACTTCGATATCCGCAAGCAGTTGCTGGAGTACGATGACGTCGCTAACGACCAGCGCCAGATCATTTATCGACAGCGCGACGAGCTCCTGTCAGACGATGACATCGCGGAGACCATCACCGCTATTCGCGAAGACGTGGTCAACGATCTTGTCGATGGCTTCATTCCCCCCATGAGTGTCGAGGAGCAATGGGATGTGCCCGGGCTGGAGAAGCAGCTCGAAGCCGAATACGGCCTGCCACTCCCCATAGCGCAGTGGTTGGATGAAGATGACGCCCTGCATGAGGAATCGCTGCGTGAGCGCATTGTGGCGTCGATTCAGAGCGCCTACGACGAGAAGGCTGAGGGGGTTGGCGCTGGCATGCGGCAGCTCGAGAAGCAAATCATGCTGCAAGTTCTCGACACGTTGTGGAAGGAACACCTGCAAGTGATGGACCAGTTGCGCCAGGGTATTCACCTGCGCGCCTACGCCAACAAAAATCCGAAGCAGGAGTATAAGCGCGAGTCTTTTGCGCTATTTGAAGCGTTGCTCCAACGTTTAAAGTACGAAGTCGTCCGATTCCTGAGTAATGTACAGGTGCAACGAGCGGATGAGGCCGCGGCCATCGAGCAGCAGCGTAGAGAGGCGGCGGCGAAGCAGAAAATGGCGTTTGAACACGCCGAGGCGAAATCCTCGGTGCCAGAGGCTGATGACCAACCCGCACCCGCTGCCACGCAACAGCCGATGACGCGGGCGCAACCAAAAGTCGGACGCAACGACCCTTGCCCCTGCGGTAGCGGTAAAAAGTATAAGCAATGCCACGGTGCATTGAACTGACGCCCATGCGCTCTGCCGCTTTTACTGCTCCGCGGAGATGCGATGATGAGTGACTCGATTGCAGGCATACGGTTGGGGGTCGCGCAGGCTGGCCTCAAAGTGGCCGATCAGGATGACCTCGTCGTCGTGGAATTAGCTTCGGGGACCCGCACCGCCGCGTTATTTACCCAGAATACGTTTAGGGCGGCACCGGTTTTGGTGGCGGAGCGACACCTCTCGCTCAATCAAGGTCTTACCCGATTGCTGCTCATTAATACAGGTAACGCCAATGCCGGCACCGGTGCGATGGGCATCACTGCCGCGGAGAAGTGTTGTGACGCCGTCGCTGATTTGGCCTCGGTGAATTGCTCAGAGGTGCTACCGTTTTCAACCGGTGTGATCGGTGAGCCGCTGGATGCGGACCGAATTACTGCCGCGCTGCCCTCGGCCATTCAGAACCTCGAAGCAGATAACTGGCAGCGTGCAGCGGCAGCGATTCTGACCACTGATACTCGCCCAAAACTACGTACGATTGACGTCGACGTAGACGGAAGAGTTTGCCGTATCACTGGAATGTCGAAAGGGGCGGGTATGATTTGCCCGAACCTTGCGACGATGTTGGCCTTTATAGCCACGGATGCTGAAATCGAGCAGTCGTCACTGGACAAGCTGTTACGACGGGCGAACAGTGTGAGTTTCAATCGGATTACCGTAGATGGTGACACCTCCACCAATGACGCCGTGACGTTGTCCGCTACGGGCTTGAGTGGTGTGCGTGTTGACTCAGAAACCCCCGCCTTTGCTGAAGCGCTGAGCACGCTGATGATTGAGCTCGCGCAGGATATTGTGCGAGATGGTGAGGGCGCCACTAAGTTTGTCGCAATCTGTGTCAGTGGAGGCGAAACGCAGGAAGCTTGCGAGCAGGTGGGTCGCACCATCGCGCATTCGCCTCTTGTGAAAACCGCCCTGTTCGCTTCGGACCCGAATTGGGGCCGCATTTTGGCGGCAATCGGGCGGGCCGGTTTGAGTGACTTGATTACCGATGATGTCTCGATTCGTGTGAATGGCGTGTTAATCGCTGAGCGCGGCGCCCGGGCCAGTAGCTACACAGAGGCACAGGGTCAGACGGCGATGGCAGCCTCTGATCTGAAGATAGAGGTGGCGCTGAACCGAGGTCAAGCTGAGGCGACGATCTGGACGACGGATTTGTCCTATGACTACGTCAAGATCAACGCCGAGTACCGGACCTGAGATGGCGATGTTGACGGTTGCCGTCGGCATATTGATTGACGACGGCGGCCGGGTACTGATCACCCGCCGAGAGAAAAGCGCGCATCAGGGCGGCTTGTGGGAGTTTCCCGGCGGCAAGGTTGAGCCCAGTGAGAGCATCGCCGAGGCACTGAGCCGCGAGCTACAGGAAGAGCTGGGCGTTTTGGTCGAGGCTGCCGAGCCGTTCATGGTCATTGATCATGATTACGGCGATAAGCAGGTGAGGTTGGATGTGTATCACGTGACACGCTGGCAGGGAGAGGCTCAAGGTCTCGAGGGGCAGCCGCTGGCCTGGAAATTGCCGGTCGAGCTGATAGGTTGGCCGTTCCCGGCAGCCAACACACCTATTTTAGAGCGTCTACTCGCGCATTAGTCGCGCTGCGCGCGAGCCAGCAGAGTGTAATGGAGCGCGCGCGCGCGTTTATGCAGTGCCTCCAAGGTGTCGCTATTATCAACAACGATATCGGCGCGCTCGATGCGGCTTTGCCGGTCTAACTGCGCGCGCATGATTTGCTCAACCAGGGTCCGGTCGTTTTGATCCCTCTCCATGGTTCGTTTGATCTGCAGCGCCTCTGGCACATCGACCACCACGCTTAGGTCGACCATATCCGATTGTCCACTCTCCAATAGAAGAGGCGAGCTCAAAACCGCATAGGCTGAGTCGGCCTTCAGCATCTGCTGGAAGAGCTCCTCGCGAATTCTGGGGTGTGTGATTGCCTCCAGTTTCTTACGCTTCGCTTCATCTTCGAAGACGAGGGCGCGCAGGGCAGCCCGATCGAGTTCTCCTTCCGAATCCAGATACTCTTCGCCGAACTCATCAGCAATCTCCAGCAGGGCCGGCTGCCCAGGCCTCACCACTGAGCGCGCTGCAAGGTCTGCATCGACAATGATGACGCCCTGCGTTGCAAGCCAGTCGGTCAGCGCGGTCTTGCCGCTACCGATTCCGCCAGTGACGCCGACACGCAGCATGTCAGAGGGCGACCCGCTGCAGATACTCGGTCATCAAGGTTTCTCCAAAGAACAGAATGACCAATCCTGCCCCGGCCAAGTAGGGGCCAAATGGCATGGGGGTGTCTCGCTCCAGCCGCCTCAGGAGCAGAATGCTGATACCGAGTAATGCGCCGGCAAAAGACGACAGCAGGATAATCACAGGAACGGTCTGCCAACCGAACCAAGCACCCAGTGCGCCTAGCAACTTGAAATCTCCGTAGCCCATTCCTTCTTTACCCGTCACGAGCTTGAAGGCCCAATACACGCTCCACAGCGAGCCGTATCCGAGCATTGCGCCCATTACCGCGGAGGGCAACGACGTCCAAGTATCAAACAGATTCACGGCAAGGCCGATCCAAAGGAGCGCCAGTGTCATGCTATCGGGCAGAAGCTGAGTATCGATATCGATCCCAGTCAGCGCGATTAATATCCATATCAGAATGAATGCGCTCAGCGCCTCGGGGCCAAAGCCGAATTGCCAGGCGGCGAGCCCGGTCAGGGTCCCCGTTAGCAGCTCGACAAACGGGTATCGCGCCGAGATCGGCGTATCGCACTGGGCACAACGTCCTCTCAGCAAGAGCCAACTGACCACCGGTATGTTTTGCCAGGGGCGAATGTTTGCCCCGCAAGCAGGGCACTGCGAATTGGGGTGAGAGAGACTGATGGGTGTCTCTGTCGATACCGGCTGCGCTAATAATTCAGAGCATTCGCGCCGCCAGCTCTGTTCCATCATTTTAGGTAGTCGCAAAATGACGACGTTTAAGAAGCTACCCACAATCAGCCCCAGTAAGGTGCAGGTGATTGTGAAGAAAAAAGGGTCGTGTAGGGCGTCCATCGTTGAATTGTTCAGCCTGTGCTCGACGCCGTCAAATCACCGAGCCCAACATAAAAATAGGCAGGTACATGGCGATCATCAATCCACCTATCAGAATCCCCAGCACCGACATGATTATCGGTTCAATCAGTGAGCTCAGGCTGTCCACGGCGTTGTCGACCGCCGCCTCATAGTGATCCGCTACCTTGCCCAACATATCATCCAGTGCCCCTGATTCCTCGCCAATTGCCGTCATTTGAAGCAACATTGTCGGAAACAACCCGGTTGTGCGAATGGCGATTGCCAATGCTGTACCCGCCGTCACGTCGTCTCGTATGCGGCGAATAGCACTGGCATAAACCGCATTCCCCGCGGCCCCAGCAGTTGACTCCAGAGCCTCCACCAGTGGGACGCCCGCCGCGAAAGTGGTCGAGAGCGTTCTGGAGAATCTGGCGATCACCGCATCGTGCACGATGCTACCCAGTATCGGGAGCTTGAGCGCGACCCCGTCCAGCCAGTCAGCAAGACGCTTGGAACGACGCTTTGCCTGCGAGAACAGGTAACCCGCGCAAAAAAAACAGAGCAGAAGAATAAACCACCAACTTTGCACCCATTCGGACAGGCGCAGGACAAGTAGGGTGAATCCGGGCAAATCGGAGCCAAAGCTTTGAAATGTCTCGGCAAACTGCGGCACGACCTTTACCAGCAGAATACCGGTGACGACGATGGCCACAACGATCGTGGCGATGGGGTAGGTCATGGCTTTTTTGATCTTCGCCTTCAGCGCCTCGGTCTTTTCTTTATAGGTCGCCACGCGGTCGAGCATGATTTCCAGTGTCCCCGAATTTTCGCCCGAGGCCACCAGAGAGCAGAACAGCTCATCAAAAAAGAGGGGGTGCTTCGCCAATGCCCCTGCGAGCCCGGTTCCTGATGACACGTCAGAACGAATCGTCGTGATGAGCTCGCGCATCTTCTCATGGTCGGTTCCCTCGGCGACAATATCAAACGCCTGCACAAGCGGGACCCCCGCCTTCATCATCGTCGCCAGCTGACGGGTAAAAATAGCGATGTCCGCCGCTTTGATACTCTTGGCGCCAAAGGTGAGTAATGGTTTGGATTTCTTTTTTACGGACTTCGCCGCGATACCCTGTTTGCGGAGCTGCACACGCGCCAGCGCCGCAGAGGCCGCTAAGACCTCTCCAGTGGATTTGCGCCCGTTGCGATCCATTCCGCGCCAAATAAATACGGTGTTTTCGATTGCCATGACTTCCTCGACCTGACGGTATCGGACGAGACCTTAATCGGTCGTCACCCGACTGACTTCTTCTATGCTGATCAGTCCCTCGGCACACTTTCGCAGCGCTGACTGCCGGAGGTCGGCAAAACCAGCCTCACGAGCGGCTTGGTGCAGTTCCAACGAATTGGCGCCGTCCATGATGGCTGCGGCAAGGGGTTTGGTAATCTTGACGACCTCGTAGATACCGATTCGACCCTTGTAGCCGTCCTTACATTGAGCACAACCGACCGGTCGTTTGATCTGACCGACCTCGATTTGTGCTGCGGAGAAGCCCAGTTCGAGTAGGGCCTCTCTTGGTACGCTCGATTCGGGTTCGGCGCAGTGCGCACAGAGCCTTCTCGCGAGTCGTTGGGCAATGATCAAGGTCACGGAGGCGGCAATGTTGAATGCGGGCACGCCCATATTGAGCAATCGGGTCACGGTTTCAGCGGCACTGTTGGTATGGACGGTGGATAGCACTAGGTGACCGGTCTGTGCGGCCTTGATGCCGATTTCTGCGGTTTCCAGGTCACGGATCTCGCCGACCATGATGACATCGGGGTCCTGGCGCAGAAATGAGCGCAGGGCTTCTGCGAAGTTGAGACCGACCTTCGGATTCACCAATACCTGGTTGATTCCCGGCATATTGATTTCGACCGGGTCTTCGGCGGTTGAAATATTTCGCTCGGGCTCGTTCAGAATGCCAAGGCCGGTGTAAAGCGATACCGTCTTACCAGAGCCTGTTGGGCCCGTCACCAGGATCATGCCTTGGGGTTTTTCAAGTGCCTCAAGGTAGAGCGCCTGTTGTTCAGCTTCATAGCCCAGCGCATCAATGCCCATCTGCGCTGAGGTGGGGTCGAGAATTCTGAGTACAATTTTTTCCCCATACATGGTGGGGAGTGTGTTGACCCTGAAGTCGATCGCCCGTTTTTTTGAGAGCTTCATTTGGATGCGCCCATCCTGAGGGATGCGCCGCTCCGAGATATCCATCTGTGACATCACCTTGAGTCGTGCGGCCAATCGTGGCGCTAAGGTGCGCGGCGGTTTGACAATCTCACGAAGGATGCCATCCGTGCGAAACCGCACTCGGTAATCTTTCTCGTACGGCTCAAAATGAATGTCCGAGGCCCCCTGCTTAATCGCATCAAGCAGTACTTTATTCACGAAGCGGACGATCGGCGTGTCGTCCGCCGTATTACGCTGCTCATCGTCTTCTTCACTGTCTCCTTGGCCAATTTCGAGGTTATATTCGCCGTCCGCACCCATGGAGGCCATATCGGACTCGAAGTCGTTGGCGGCTTCGCCAAGATCCGAAATCAATTTGGTCAGCGCTTTATCGTCAACCAGCACGGCATCGGTATTGATGCCCGCAGCGAATTTGAACTCATCCAGCGCGCTGAGATTCATGGGGTCCGACAGTGCGACAAACAGGCGGTTGCCGCGGCGAAAGAGCGGTACCGCGTGGTGCTTCGCCATGAGTTCAGTATCAATCTGGGCTTCGGGTAACATCTCCCGATTCAGTGCGTCGAGATCAAAGACCGGGACACCGAATTCTGCCGAGGCGAGTTGCGCCAGTGCCCGGCTATCGACATCCAGCACATCAATCAGATAGCGAATGAGCGGAGTTCCCGTAGCCCGGGCGTCATTTGCCGCGTCTCTTGCCTGATCGGGCGTCAGGATGCCCTCTCTGATAAGACGGCCGCCCAGCCCCTTGATGGTTGGTGGGTTGACGTTTAAAGCAGCTGAGTTCATCAGGCGAGTTACCCTCTGGTGCTTACTGGGTTGGATCCCTTACCGGGGTGACTGCCTGTCAAGTGGTAAGTTCAGTCGACGCTCATCAAAGGATTAAGCCAGTACGCATAAAAGAAAAAAGCGAGGGCGGCGTGCCCTCGCCGTTAGGTCTTTGCGGGTACTGATTAGCAGTAGCCCTCGGTCAGGCAATCTCCACCTTCTACCCATTGAACCGGAGGCTCAACGCCCTGTGCTTCCAGCGTATAGGTTGCAGTGGTGCTAATTTCAGCTGTCGGCGTAATGGTAATGACTCCATCCGCAACGGCGATGCTACCGACAACGCCTGCCGCGGCAGTGGGAACGGGGGGAATGCCGCAGGTGCCGGCGTCAAGATCTTCAAGAGCCAACGACGTGCCGCTCCTGCAAGATGCGGAGTCTTTTTGAATCGCCATTGCAATGGCGGTTTTGTAAGGCGCCGCTGCTGAGATGACCTCGGCGAACTTCGCCTTCTTGGTGTAAGTCTGATACGCCGGCAGGGCGATAGCGGCCAGAATGCCGATGATGGCGATGACGATCATC
>WTHO01000035.1:19052-23243 GCA_011523115.1 Halieaceae bacterium
AAAGCCAGCCGATGGGCATGCAATACCGGCTCTGTGTAGCCGCTGGGTTGGGCTAAGCCGGCAAACACCAGCTCACAGGCCGCTTTAAAAGCATGGCTATTCGCCAGATCAGCAGCCATTGGCCGATAATCGGGGTCGGCTTGATTCTGTTGGTCTACCACCGCGGCCATGCGGGTCAGTGTTTCTCTGACCTGATCTTGGCTGACCACGCCGTGGTGCAGCCAGTTGGCGATGTGCTGGCTGGAGATGCGCAGCGTCGCACGGTCTTCCATGAGTCCGATATCGTGAATGTCAGGCACTTTGGAACAGCCCACCCCGTGTTCCACCCAGCGCACAACGTAGCCGAGGATACCCTGTGCGTTGTTGTCGAGTTCACGTTGAATCGATTCCGGCGGGATCTGGTCGCAATCGTAAACAGGCAGGCTCAGCAACTCTCCGAGCGACCTGCGCTGCTGTCCCCCCAATGATCGCTGTACGTCGGCTACCGACACTGAGTGGTAATGGGTCACGTGCAGCGTGGCTGCGGTCGGGGAGGGCACCCAAGCGCAGTTGGCGCCAGCCAACGGGTGTTCCGCTTTAGCGCTTAACATTTCGGACATGAGATCAGGCTTGGCCCACATGCCCTTGCCGATTTGCGCCCGACCCTGAAGCCCGCAGGCGAGGCCAACGTCGACGTTCCAGTCCTCATAGGCCTGAATCCATGTTTCCGTCTTCATTGCGCTCTTCGGGGTGACGGGTCCGGCTTCCATGCAGGTGTGGATCTCGTCCCCAGTCCGATCGAGGAATCCGGTGTTGATAAACACCACTCGCTCGCTGGCGCGACGGATACATTCGGCGAGGTTGACGGTTGTGCGACGCTCCTCGTCCATGATGCCCACCTTGAGGGTGTTGCGCGGCAGATTGAAGAGGTCCTCTATTTTTTCAAACAGTGTCACGGTCAGGCTGACTTCATCGGGGCCATGCATCTTGGGTTTGACGATGTACATCGAGCCTGTTCTCGAATTCTTCAGGCTGCCGGTCCCTCTCAGGTCGTGAAGCGCGCAGAAGGTCGTGAACAGCCCGTCCATGAAACCTTCGGGTATTTGCTCTCCCTGAGCGTTGAGAATCGCCGGGTTGGTCATGAGATGACCGACGTTACGTACAAACAACAGACTGCGTCCCGGCAGCGTGAGCGTCGAGCCGTCGGGCCCGGTGAAGGTTCGGTCGGGGTTGAGCCGCCGTGTCAGCGCTCTGTCGCCTTTGGTGAAGGTATCGGTCAAGTCACCCTTCATCAGCCCCAGCCAATTTCGGTAAACAATCACCTTGTCTTCCGCGTCGACCGCCGCGACTGAATCCTCGCAATCCTGAATAGTCGTCAGCGCGGACTCCAAACAAACATCCTTGATGCCCGCGGCATCTGTTTTGCCCACGGCGTGATCGCGATCGATTTGTATCTCGATATGGAGGCCGTTGTGACGGAGCAATATGCTCCCCGGCGCTTGAGCGGCGCCGGTGTAGCCGGTGAATTGTGATGCATCGGCCAATGTAGTGGCTTCTCCAGTGCCTTGCTGCACCGACAGCACACCCTCCGCAATGGTGTACTCCGTCGCGTCCGCATGAGAGCCATCAGCCAGCGGGCAGTGCGTATCCAGAAACTGGCGTGCCCAGGCGATGACGCGATCACCGCGGACCGGGTTATAGTCGCCCCCCCGCTCTGCGCCGCCTTCCTCTGGAATGACATCGGTGCCGTAGAGGGCGTCATATAAACTCCCCCAGCGAGCGTTTGCTGCGTTGAGCGCGTAGCGCGCGTTCATGACGGGCACAACCAGCTGGGGGCCCGCAATGTGAGCAATCTCTGGGTCGACGTTCTCGGTGGTGATACTGAAAGCGGGCGGAGAGGGCTGTAAATAGCCGATCTCCCGCAAGAAGGCCTCGTATTTGTCCGCGTCCCAGCTCTCGTTGTGGTGATCTCGGTGCCACTGATTGATCTGCGCCTGCAGGTCATCTCTCTGTTTCAGTAGCCGCTTATTTTCAGGACCCAACTCCGCCCAGATATCCGCCAGACCTTGCCAGAAAGCCTCTGGATCAACGCCGGTTCCCGGCGCGATCTCTTGAGTCAGTAGCGAGTGCAGCGCTGCATCGATCTGAAGGCCCGCAAGTTCAATTCTGTTTGGCATAGGGAAGCTCCTGCAAAGGGCTGTCATTGTGAAGGTAGCCCCGCAGCTCAGTGCGTGGTCGGGGTGACCTCGCGGGCGTCACTTTACTGGCTCACCACTATTGATAACAGTGATCGGGGCGATAAACAGTATTCGCAGGACTTATGATTTGGCGTTAGGTTCGGTGGAGAGTGACCGCGCAATGCGCGTAATGAACTGTCTGACCCAACGATGGGGTGCATTGTTGTGGAGTAGGGGGCTCCACGCCATTTTGAGCTCGAGCGGTGGCACGTCGAAAGGAACTTGGCGAATGGCGACTCTGGGATCATTTTGCTTCAGCCATGTCGCGCGGGTCGGAAGCGTCACAATCAGGTCGTTTTGTTCAGCGAGGGTCATGGCCGCCTGATAGTGCCGCGTAAACACCCGAATTCGCCGCTTTTCTCCCAGCTGTGCGAGCGCCGAATCCACCCAACCCAATCGCTGCACGTCACTCGGATCGACCCCCACACCCACGCCCATACCTGTTTTGCTGACCCAGATATGATCTGCGCTGAGATAACTTTCCAGTGAGAAGTCGTCGAGTATCGGATGGTTGGGGCTCAACAAACAGGAGAAGCTGTCCTGCCAGAGCGTAATTTGGTGGAAAGATTGCGGCATTTGATCGAAGCGATTGATAACGAGGTCGACCTTGCCACGTTCGACGTCAAGAAAACTGACATCCGATGGGTTCATGATGTCGAGGGTGATGTCGGGCGCGTTGTCCCGAAGCTCTGTGAGCACGGCCGGAAATAAGGTGGATTCGGCGTAATCGCTCGCCATGATGCGTACCACCATTTGCGCAGCCCGCGGTTCAAACTCGGTGGCAGGCTGCATGGCGCGATCGACGCCCAGCAAGATGTCTTTCACCAGAGGTTCCAGTTCAAGGGCGCGCTCAGTCGGCGTCATGCCTTCAGAGGTGCGCACCAGTAAAGGGTCGTCAAACAGGGCTCTCAGGCGTCGCAAGCCGTTGCTCATCGCGGGTTGAGACAGCCCCAACTGATTTGCCGCCTGCGTAACGTTGCGCTCGCGTAAAAGAACTTCGAGATAAACCAGCAGGTTCAGGTCAATTTGGTTCAGGTTTTTCATATAATGGCCGTGGGGCGCTTCAGCCTCTATTCACGACATGAATTATAACTCCTTGGCCATAGTTTTGTCGTATGGCCCCTGCCTCGCGGTGACATACCACGGGGCGGATGGACAGCGCAGCGGAGAGAGGACGCAACGATGTACACGGCACCCACTGATGACATGCAGTTCTTGATTGATGATGTGCTCGACGTCGGCTCCGTTCTGGGAGCGTTACCCGCTTACGCTGAACTTGGCTTGGGCGGCGAATTGACCACCGCATTACTCGATGAAGCCGCGAAATTTGCCGCTGACATTGTCTCGCCGTTGCGGCGTATTGGCGATACGACCCCCGCTCGCTGTAGCGACAGTGCAGTGACTATCCCGCCAGGATACGCGGAGGCCATTCAGCAACTGGGCGCCGGCGGTTGGGTTGGCATCTCGGCACCTCAGGAAGAGGGAGGGCAGGGTTTGCCCGAGCTGTTCGGCACCGCGGCCTGTGAGATGTGGAATAGCGCCGATATGGCTTTTGCGCTGGAGCCGTTTCTCAGCGCGGGCGCCGCACTGGCGATTTCGGCCCACGCCAACGGGGCGCTGAAGTCCACTTACTTGGAAAAAATTTACTCCGGGCAATGGTCTGGCACGATGAATCTGACGGAGTCGGGTGCTGGTTCAGACCTCGGCCCGATGAAAACCCGTGCCGAGCGACAGGGCGACCATTACCTGATATACGGCCAAAAGATCTACATTACTTGGGGCGATCATGATGCGACCGAGAATATCGTTCACCTCGTGCTCGCGCGTTTGCCCGATGCGCCTGAGGGTAGCCGCGGCATTTCGTTATTTCTGGTGCCCAAATTTTTGGTGAATGACGATGGGGCTCTTGGGGAACGCAATGATGCTTACCCTGTCTCGGTTGAACACAAACTCGGTATTCATGGCAGTCCCACCT
>WTHO01000035.1:23343-24706 GCA_011523115.1 Halieaceae bacterium
GATGCTTACCCTGTCTCGGTTGAACACAAACTCGGTATTCATGGCAGTCCCACCTGCGTCATGGCGTATGGAGACAACGGCGGCGCGATCGGTTATCTGGTGGGCGAGGAGAATCAGGGCCTTGCCTGCATGTTTACCATGATGAACGAGGCGCGTTTGAAAGTCGGTCTGCAGGGCTTGGGAGCGTCAGAGGGTGCGTATCAGAAGGCCGTCGCCTATGCGCGGGAACGAGTGCAAGGAGGCGTTCCCATCATCGAGCACGCCGATGTGAAACGGATGCTTCTCACCATGCGCGCGCTCAATGAGGCGATGCGCGCACTTGCCTATTCAGAGGCGGTCGCGATGGATTTGGCTCACGCGGGCGCTGAAGCGACTCGCGAGATCAGTCAGCGTCGAATCGACTTGATGATACCGGTGATAAAGGGCTGGCTGACCGAAATTGGAATTGAAGTGACTTCGCTGGGGATTCAGGTCCACGGTGGTATGGGCTATGTAGAGGAGACGGGCGCGGCCCAGTATCTGCGTGATGTCCGCATCACGCCGATTTACGAGGGGACCAACGGGATTCAGGCTGCGGATCTCCTCAACCGAAAATTGGGGCGCGATGGCGGTGCCACCATGGAGGCAATGCATGCAGAGATACGTGAGGTCGTGACGGCGCTTCAATCTCATGCCAATCCGAAGCTGACATCAATCGGTGGGCATCTGTCGGCGGCGCTCGCTGATCATGTGCAGACGACTCAGCACTTGCTGGCCACTCTGGCAGATGATCGTTTTGCTGCGATGGGTGGCTCCTTCGACTACATGATGCAAACAGGTTACCTGTTTGGTGGCTGGCAACTTGCTCGCGGTGCGCTCGTCGCGTCAGAGCTGGCGTCGCAGGGAGACAGAGTTCAGTTCTGTGAGCGCAAAATCAACACGGCTCTTTTTTATGCGGACCGGCTGCTACCCAGAGCAAGCGCTCATGCCGGCGCGATCGCTGCATCAGGGGAGAGTCTTGCAGCATTTTCTTTGGACTGGTTTTAATTGAATGTCGAACTTCGCGACTCCTGATTTGTCTGATGCTCACCCCGATGCTCGACATCTCGAATTTCAGTTGCGATTGTTCGGACAGCGAGAACGGTTTGCGGGACCCGTGTCGACGATTGCCTGTCACGCCGATAACTCCAAAGTGGCTGAGGCCGTGGCAGAGCCCGGGGCCGGTCGGGTTCTGCTCGTGGATGGCCGCGGCGATCTCAGCCGATCACTGCTCGGTGATCGGCTAGCCCAATTGGCCTCTGACAACGGTTGGTCTGGTTTGATTATCATCGGCGCTGTCAGAGACGTTGATGTCATAGATCAAATCGACATCGGTGTTCAGGCG
>WTHO01000252.1 GCA_011523115.1 Halieaceae bacterium
CGTTCAAAGTCGCTGCAGTTGATATTGATGTGCACCATACCGGTGATATGCATCGAAGGGGTCTCCTAAGCCTGTATCTGGGCCTGGGGCTGTTGAGGGTAGCGTCGCTTCAAGCGCCACCAAGCCAATAATAGTTGTGACAGTTCTGCTCTGCCGGTGGCGAGTGGCCTGACGCCACCTTCAAATGACGGTATCGCCGTTGTCGACGACCATTTCCGCTCCGGTCACGTGCTTTGATTCATCAGAGAGCAGATACAGCACCATGTTGGCAACATCCTCGGGCTCACCAATGCCCAGCGCGAGGCGGGTCTTCTCGGGGTCTTCTTCGGCCATCAGGTCAGTCCCCGTCAGTGATTTCAGGGCCTTGTGAACCATCGGCGTGCTGATTGAACCGGGATGCACGGAATTACAGCGGATACCCAACCCTTCCTGCCGACAGTGGATGGCAATCGACTTGGTCATAGAGCGGATGCCGCCTTTTGCCGCAGAGTAGGCGAGATAAGGGCCCAGCCCGATCAGTGCGGCAGTGGAAGACATATTGACGATGGAGCCGCCACCGGTTTTTTTCATCAGTGCAATCGCTGACTGGCAGCCCCAGAAGGTGGCGTCGAGATGAATGCCCAGAACACGCCGCCAGACCTCGGTGGTGGTGCTCTCTATCGTGGCGATAGGGGCAATGCCCGCGTTGTTCACCAAGCCGTCCAGACGACCGAAGCTTTTCTCGACCTCATCCATGACCTGTGCCCAGGAGGCCTCCTCGCTGACGTCCTGCGTGATGAAGTGTGCGCCGATTGCGTCGGCATGCGCTTGTCCCGCCTCCGGGTCGATATCGGTCATGATGACCTTGGCACCCTCGCGCGCGAGCACGTTGGCATCGGCGAGGCCCAGTCCGGAGGCTGCGCCGGTCACAATGATGACTTTATCTATGACTCTGTCCATTTTCATATCCGTTGCCATGTATTTTTTTAAGGGTGCGGCTTAACTACTCGCGCGGCAAAGACGCGCGCTCCGCGTTATTCGCGTCATCTGCCGGGCCAACCCGCGAGGCTCATCCTACCTCAAAGCCCTTCCAATCCTCACGAGCGAGCCGGCATTGTTTCCGGTAGAAGGGGAAGCCACCAAACCAAAACAGGGTGGCACGAGGCTTACCCGGGATGTTGTCGCCCATGTAGTAATTGTCAGACTCGGGGTAGAGGGTGCTGTTACCAATGTCATTGGTGAGCTGTACATAAAGACGCTCCTCCTCTGCCTTGGCTTCAATGACATCCTCGCGCCGGTCAGATAAATCGGCAATGAGATCGGCGATGAAGTCGCATTGGAATTCAGCGAGCAGGATCGGGTTATAAAAAGGGCTGTGCGGTCCATTGACCCAAAATAAGTTGGGGAATCCATGGGTCATCATGCCAAGGTGGCTGGTCAGCTCCTCACGCCAACGTGTCTTGAGTGACTCTCCCGCGCGGCCTCGGATATCGATTCGATCCATGGCGCCGGTCATCACATCAAACCCGGTGGCGAAAATCACCGCATCCAATGCTATCTCTCTCTCACCTACCACGATGCCATTCTGGGTGAAATGACGGATGCCCTCGTCATGCAGGTCGATCAGGTGGACGTTGCTCTGATTAAAAACCTCAAGGTAGTTTGTTTCGGGCGACAGTCGCCGCGTCAGGATCGGATAGTCAGGGCAGAGCCTTTTAGCGATGGCCGGATCATCCACCCGCTCGCGGATTTTCTGCCGCGCGAACTCTGCCAGCGTCCTGTTGGATTCCATGTCGAGCAAGCTGTCGGTGAAGGCATAGTAGGGGGAGAGGCCGCCCGAGGCCCATCGGTTTTCGTACTCAGCCAACCGCTCCGCCTCGCTGACCTCGAGCGCGGATTGGGACGGCGGTGGCGCCAGATCGGAGTGCACCAACGTGAACCCGGAAAAGGAATTGAACTGACGCCGCCGTAACTCCTCGTATTGCGCCTTCATTTTGCGGGCATGCCCCGCCTCAACCGGCTTATTGCGAAGGGGGATAGGGTAAGAGGGGGTCCGCTGCAGGACAAACAGCTCGCCCACGCGTTGCGCCACCTCTGAGATCACCTGAATGCCCGAGGAGCCCGTGCCGATCACGGCAACCCGTTTACCCTCGAAGTTTGGCTCGTCGGCGGGCCAGCGGCTGGTGAGATACTGCTCGCCGGCAAAGCCCTCCAGACCCTCGAACCGGGGTTCAATAGGGGCAGAAATGAGCCCCGTTGCCATGATGCAAAAGCGCGCCAATAGGGTCTCACCCGAGTCGGTACACACCCGCCACCGCTGGCTTATCTCGTCGAAGACCGCCTCGGTGACTCGCGTCTTGAAACGGATGTCTCGCCGCAAGTCAAAGCGGTCGGCGACATGGTTGGCGTATCGCTCAATTTCGGGTTGACCCGCGTAGCGTTCGCTCCAGTCCCATTCCTGCTCCAGTTCTCTTGAAAAAGAGTAGGAATACTCGACGCATTCAATGTCGACTCTGGCGCCCGGGTATCGATTCCAATACCAGGTGCCGCCCACGCCCTCACCCATCTCAAAACACCGAACGCTAAGGCCGCGCTGCCGCGCGCGATAAATCATGTACAGGCCGGCGAACCCGGCGCCGACGACGACCATGTCGATCTGCTGCTCAGTACCTGTGGACATGAAGAGTCGCGGTCCTGTTGCGGGATGAATAAGACTCCATATCAGTCGCTGGGCAGAGGAGTGACCGGCGGCTTCGTTTGGGCCTTACGCTGATACTGCAAACCCCGCCAACTCGCGCCAGAGTTCGCGATAATCGTAGTCAGTATCGAGGGCCAGATTCAGCGTATTGTACGAAGCGAAGTCGCTGACGACGTGGGTGATTTGAACAATGCCCTTGTCGGTGAAGCCTTGCTCTCTGAGGGACTCAACCTGCGCATCAGACACGGCTCCCGGGTCATCGTTGACCTGCAGTGCGTAATCCAGAATCGCTCTCAGCCGGTCACCCTCGACTACCTCCAGCCCGGATTGAAGTAGCCCGCCAACGTAATCCTCGGCGGTGCCCAGACCGTGGTTCAGAATCGTGCAAAACGCCGCGGTGCAATAGGCACAGCCATTGGCCTGAGACACCAAAATACCAATGTGCTGGATTTCTTCCATGGTGAGCTCGCCCATTTCCCACAGCACCTTGGTGGCGCCGAGCTTGGCGGTAAAGAACTCCGGGAAATTAAGCTCCGCGTAGAAGTGATTTGGCACGCTACCTTCCATCTCTGTGACCCAGGCGAATATGCCTTTGACCGCCGGGTCGGTAACGTGCTCTGGTTTAGGTAGTGCGACTCTCGCCATGCTGACCCTCAACGACTGCGAACTGGTTATCGCGATTATGCCTGCTACGCGCCTCAATTTCTGGCTAAACCGCGTCTACGAATGGCGAGGGGCCCCATTGGGTTCGCAGTAAAACCTGATTAAGTGCTGACGCAAGTGGTTGAGAGGTATTCGCGCCGTCAGTCCACTTGGATGGTTATCCATTTCCAGCGCGTCATGATATCTAAATCGGCGTCGGTGCCCTCTCTGCCGAGACCACTCATGCCGTTGCCGCCAAACGGGATGTGGGGCTCGTCTTGAATTGACATCGCGTTAATATGAACCATTCCGGCATCGGATTTCGCGGCGGCCTTCATCGCGCTCGAGATGTCTGAGGTAAAAATCGCACAACTCAGACCGTAGCTCGTATCGTTCGCCAACTGCATTGCCTGCTCCAAACCATCAACGGTGTAAATCGACGTCACGGGGCCAAATGTTTCTTCTCCGAAGACCACCATCTCACTGGTCACGTCTGACAGTATTGTCGGCGGGCAACAGTTGCCCAGCCACTCACCGCCGTGGAGAAGCGTTGCGCCTTTTTCTAACGCGTCTGCAACGTGTGACTTGACTCTGTCCGCTTGTCGCGAGCTGATGATGGGTCCAATGGCGGTTTCCGGATCTGAGAGGTCGCCCACTTTGACTCCCTTGGCAATTTCGACAAATGCAGGGATGAACTGTTTCGCTATTTCTGACTGCACGATTATCCTGCTGGAAGCCATGCACGCTTGGCCTTGAAAGAAAAATATGCCCAGCATGGCCGCTTCGAGTGCCTTGTTAAGGTCAGCATCGTCGAGGATGATCAGGGGATTCTTGCCGCCCAGTTCAAGGGTCACAGGCTTTAGGCTCTTCGCCGCGATGTTGGCGACGTGTTGGCCGATTCTGGGAGAACCACAAAAGTTAATAGCGGCAATGTCATTGTGCGATGTGAGGAAGTCCCCTATTTCCGCAGGGTCCCCCGTGACGTAGTTAAATACGCCCCCTGGCAGGCCTGCCTCGTGAAGCGTTTTTGCGAACTGGACGGTAACCTGTGTGGCGAATTCTGAAGGCATCAGAACCGCTGTATTGCCAGTCGCAATCACCATAGCGATCTGCTTCACATTCTTCAAAAGAGGCACGTTGAATGGGGTAATGCAGCCGATGACGCCCACTGGCTCTCGAACGGACATGCCGAACGCGCCGGGCCGATCCAATGGCATAGTTTGACCAACCAGCCTTCTTGGTACACCCGCGGCGGCGCGGAATGCATTGATGCAATATTCGACCTCAAAAGCGGCTTTCATCTGCGGTGAGCCTACTTCGTTGATGAGCAAGTCCATATACACATCGCGGTCTCGTTCAACTATCGATGCCGCGTCGCAAAGTATTTTCTCTCTTGTGCGTACCTCACTGTCCTTGAAATGCTCAAAGGTACTCTTGGCATCGGCAACAGCTGCGTTGACGTCGGCCATATTTCCTTTTGCGACTCGGGCAATGAGATCAGCATTTGACGGGTTGAGATCGTCAAAATACTCCCCTGAGCTGGGCTTATACTCTTTTCCGCCTATCCATAATTCGCTCGTGTTCATCTGTGTCTCTTACCCTCGCTTTGGGTCTTTGAAAATTGAATATTTGTGCTTCGATCCAGTAAAGATATCGCCGCGTCGGATTGGGCGTTAACCTGCAATAATTAAGCTCGGGCGACTACCCCATAAGCTTTAGGCCTGATAATCGGCGCTGGCCGAGCGCGCGTTTCGAATAGTCAGTCGCATCGGATCGCACCATTGTTTATGATTTTTATGAAAGGCGGCGAGGATTGCAATTGGATGGCAGAGGTTAGCGGAAACCTTGAGGCCAAATCGGTTAGAGCGCAGCTCAACTCCAGAGAGATGTCCTTCGCTCAGTGGGAAGTAGTGCTCATTTGTACCGCGATCAATATGCTCGACGGCTACGACGTGTTGGTCATGTCTTTTGCAGCGGCTCCGGTTGCGGCCGATTGGCAGCTGGATCCCGCTAATTTAGGACTACTGCTGAGTGCTGGGTTAATAGGTATGGCGCTCGGTTCAATTGTGCTTGGATCGCTCGCTGATGCCCTGGGCAGAAAACGGCTGGTGCACATATGCCTCATCACGGTGACGATTGGGATGATCTTGTCCGCGTACACGCAGTCTCAACTGCAACTGCTCGCACTGCGTTTTGTTACCGGGGTCGGTATTGGAGGGATGCTCGCAACCCTGACTGGCTTGGTGTCGGAGTACTCAAATGACAAGCGCCGCGGCATCTGCATGGGGTTGCTCCAGTCAGGTTACCCCCTCGGCGCTCTTTTCGGAGGGATGATTGCTGCGCAGATAATCGAGGTTGCAGATTGGCGGTCGCTATTTCTGTTTGGAGGGGGGCTCTCAGCAGTGTTGCTGCCTTTGATCGTCATTCGCTTACCAGAGTCGCTCGACTTTGTATCGAGATCTGGCAGTTCTGGAGCCGACGGCATGAAAAAGCGGCTACTGGAAAGGTTTGATTTGTCAGAGCCGCAACACAGCATGGTCGAGGACTTGGACCAAGCCGCCGGGAGTTGGAGAAGCTGCTTCACACCGCCAGAAAGGCGGATTAACACGCTATTACTCTGGTCGTGTTACCTCGCGCTCATGTTTTCGTTTTATTTCGTTGTGAGTTGGACACCTAAATTATTGGTAGACGCTGGGCTCTCGACCTCCCAGGGGATATCAGCGGGGGCAATTCTGCAAGCTGGCGGTCTGGTAGGCGCGTTGGTGATCGGGTTGTTGGGCAGTAGATATGCGGTGAATAAGTTGGCGGCTTGGTTTTTTTCACTCAGCGTGGTCGTGATTTTGGCCTATGGTTGGGCTGACGTAGAACTGACAACGTTAATGATATTGTCTGCCATGATGGGCTTCTTCCTCATTGGTGCCATGATAGGTCTCTACACGATTGGACCCGCGTTGTATGCCGCCAAGTCGAGAGTGACGGGGGTTGGGCTGGCGATTGGTGTGGGCAGATTTGGGGCGATCGCCGCGCCTTTTGCGGGCGGTCTTATGTTGGAGGCTGGCCTCGAGATCAGTCTCATCTACGCCGCGTTTGCCGCACCGCTCGTTTTGGCAGCATTTGCAGTGCGCTCAATATCTCTGCCGATGGCCTTTAGGTGATCCTATGAGTGGGCTGAAAATTCGGTGTTCAGTGCGAGATGTCATGGGACCTAGCAATACACTACACTCGGGCACTTAGGTCGTTAAAAGTTTGATTTGGAGCGGAGTCACGTAATGGCAAGTTTTGAACAGAAGTTTTCCCACTCTTCATTTCCACCCAAAAGCAGATCGCTTCGACTGCCGCCAGCATCAGCTCTGAAGCGGAGGATGAGGGGTGTCATCTGCCTCATGGCGATCGCGACTTTTCCCACAAGTGTAAACGCCAACCTGGAAGAGGTAGTGGTAACGGCGCGGAAGAAAGTCGAGTCGCTACAAGACACGCCTATTTCGGTAACGGCACTCTCTGGAGATCGCTTAGAGGACATGGGCTTATCGCGCATCACAAAACTTCAGAACGTGACGCCTAATCTCGTGTTCCAGAA
>WTHO01000137.1 GCA_011523115.1 Halieaceae bacterium
ACTTCAGCAATTTCATGGTCGCCTGCGAAGCGGCGCATGGGTATTTGCTGTGTCATCTTCTCGAGCGCCGTCTCGCTCAATTCTGCGGTCATCTCCGTGAGAACCAGACCCGGTATGACGAGATTGGCGGTAATGCCTTTGGGTGCCAGCTCTATCGCGAGCGCCTTGGTCAGGCCCGAGAGCCCTGCCTTCGATGACGCATAAGCCGAGTCACCGGGAAAACCCCGAAAACCCACCACCGCGCCGACGTTCACGACAGCGCCCCCGGCATCCATATGCGGCAGCGTCGCACGAGTCATGCTCATCGCGCCGGTGAGGTTAACCTGGAGAACTTCCTGCCAGGCTTCGTCCGTCAGCCGATGAACCTTTCCGCCACGGTGCACGCCCGCGTTGTTGACCAACACGTCGATGCGGCCGTAATGCTCGATAATCTGATCGACCGTCGCGTTGACGGCTTCGCTGTCGGCGACATCACACTGAAATCCCTTAGCCAGCTCGCCAAGTGCCTCGGCACTGCTTAGTACTGATTCACCGCGGGCAACCATGGCGACGCGGTGACCTGCCTCGGCGGCCACGGTGGCAATCGCCGCTCCAATGCCCCGGGACGCGCCTGTCACGACCCATACTTTAGCGTCAGCTGCCATTTTCACTCCTAACGACACGCTCGGAAAAGCGCCGCAAACCTTGGGTTTTCTTATCGGTTTCGTTGCTTGTTTGCGTTCAGCAAGTCTAAACTAGCCCTTTGATTTGGCAACCCTGAGGGTTGTCCTTTGCCCCCTTTTAACGCAACCCGAGGCTCCAGGAGGTCGTGGCGTGTGGTCATTTGAGACAGACCCTGAATTTCAGGCATCACTGGATTGGATCGATGAATTCACAAAAAACGAGATCGAACCCTTAGATCTGGTGTTTCGCGAACCCGGAGATCCCTGGGATCCCAACTCGCCGGCCTTCGCCGCCATGGCGCCACTCAGAGAGATCGTCAAGGAAAAGCGGCTATGGGCCTGTCATCTTGAGCCCGAGCTGGGCGGTCAAGGGTATGGGCAGGTTAGCCTCGGATTAATGAACGAGATTTTGGGTCGAAGTCGGTTCGGGCCCAGCGTTTTTGGATGTCAGGCGCCAGACTCTGGCAACGCCGAGATTCTTGCGAAGTTTGGTACGGCGGAACAGAAAGAGAAATATCTCAAACCGTTACTGAACGCGGAAATCGCTTCGTGTTATTCGATGACAGAACCGCAGGCGGGCGCTGACCCCGGCGAATTCCTCTGCACCGCAACGCGAGACGGCGATGACTGGGTCATCAACGGCGAAAAGTGGTTCGCCTCACACGCCAGGTTCTCAGCGTTTCTGCTCGTGATGGTCGTGACGAACCCCGACGTGCCGATTCACGAGGGCGCTTCGATTTTTCTGGTTGAACAAGGTACGCCCGGGATGGACATCATCCGTAACTCTGCGGTCGGCCCCTATGTCGAGCAAGGTGATGGCGTGCACGCTTACATTGCCTTTAATAACTGTCGCGTGCCGGCTGAAAACCTGCTGGGCAACGAGGGCCAGGGTTTTCACGTTGCTCAGACCCGCTTGGGCGGCGGCCGGGTGCATCATGCCATGCGCACGGTAGGCGTTATTCGAAAAGCCATCGATATGATGTGTGAGCGTGCCCTGAGCCGCCGCACCAAGGGCGAATTACTGGCGGACAAGCAAATGACTCAGGAAAAAATCGCCGACGCCTATACCATGATGATGCAGTATCGGCTGCACGTGCTGTATACCGCATGGTTGATCGACAAACATAAGGAATACAACCGCGAGGTGCGCAAAGAGATTGCAGCGATTAAAGCGGCCACCCCGAAGGTGCTCGTTGAGATCGTCTCCAGAGCCATGCATCTGCATGGCAGTCTGGGGAGTTCGGATGAAACACCGCTAGCTACCATGTGGGCCAATATTCCCGAATTGGGCGTTGTCGACGGCCCCACCGAAGTGCACAAGGTAGCCGTTGCCAAAGCTGTGCTGCGCCATCACTCGGCATATGATGCGCTTTTCCCGAGCTACCATACCCCGACGTTGCGGGAAAAAGCGCTGGCCAAATACGGCCACTTTCTGGACACCTAGCCCGCCTCTGACATCACATTCATTGATGGTGGGCGGAGTCACCTAACCGTCAGAGCGGCTGAACGGAAGAGGAGCGGAACATGACTCAGCGGTTCAACTTCGCGTCAGCACTTTGTATGTCAGCGCTTGTACTCACCGCGACAGCTGTCACCGCCGAGACTGGGGAGGCGCTGTACAACGAGCACTGCGCAACCTGCCACGCAGCCACCTTGCGAGGCTCAGCCCATGGCGCTGCGCTGACTGGCCCGGCGTTCAGCGCAAAGTGGGCTGACAAGCCAGCCTCGGCGTTACTCGAATACCAAATGCGTGAGATGCCGCCGGGCAACTCGCAGTCATTATCAGCGGGTCAGCATGTAGCGATTACCGAACATGTCATCCACCAGGCCGCACTACCAGAAGGGGCAACATTGAGGCTCACGGCCAGCGACCTTCAGTCCGCAAGCGATGAGACACCTGACGCGGTTGAGTTCTCGGGGGCCGGGAGTGTCATGGATCTTGCCCGCAATGCTGGCGCCTACTCCATGCAGAGCATTGAAGGCTTCCGCACCGTGACCACGGAGGAACTCAACAACCCGCCGCAGGGCGACTGGTTGAACTGGCGTCGCACACTGGACGGTCATAGTCACAGCCCACTCACGCAGATTTCTTCAGAAAATGTCGCGGGGCTGGGTCTGGCCTGGTCAATGGCCATGGATCGGGGCAGTAATCAGCCCACGCCTCTGGTGCGCGACGGGGTGATGTTTCTCACGCACCCCAACAACAAGATTCAAGCGATTGATGCCGCCACGGGTGATCTGATCTGGGAGTATCAATACGTGTTCCCGCCCGCCTCCAAAATGCTGGGCGGCCCAACGCGAAACATTGCGCTGTGGCAGGATCGACTGTTCCTCGCGACCTACGATGCCGCCATCGTGGCGATTGATGCGCGCACCGGACAGCAATTGTGGCGCTCGCAGAAAGCCGATTATCAAGAGGCCTTCACCCACAGCGCGGGACCCATCGTGGCGAACGGCATCGTCATCAGTGGCATTAACGGCTGCGAGCTATTTACCAAGGCCGGTTGCTTCATCACCGGACACCACCCCGACACCGGTGAGGAGCTGTGGCGCACTTCGACACTGGCCCTGCCGGGCACCCCGGAGTACGCCACATGGGGAGACATCGACCCTGACAGACGCGGCGGCGGCGACGTATGGATCGCGGGCTCCTATGACCCCGCTTCAGACCTCGTTTATTTCGGAACCTCACAGCCCAAGCCCTGGGCTGCGCCCAGTCGCGGCATGTCAGTGGATGACGCGGCGCTTTTCACGAACTCAACGCTGGCTCTGCGGCCTGAAACTGGTGAATTGGCCTGGCACTTTCAACACGTCCCCGGCGAGACCATTGACATGGAGGTCGGCTTTGAGCGGATTCTTGCCGACATCGACGGTATGCCGGTTTTACTCACGGTCGGTAAAGACGGCATCCTCTGGAAGCTCAATCGCGAGACGGGCGAATACATCGACCTGCTCGACACCATGTCGCAGACCATCTTTGCTGTTGACCGCGATACTGGCACGCTGACTTACCGCGAGGACATAGCGAGCGCCGGCATCGGCGACACCTACACCGCCTGCCCTGGTATTTACGGCGGCCACAACTGGCAATCCGCAACCTACGATGCGTCACGCCACCTCTTGTTTTTACCCGTGCACCAACTGTGCTCGGATATGACGCCGAGAGAGGTCGACCTGGGCCCGGGTGGGGGTGGCTATGGGGCCGATGTCGCGACCTACCCCATGCCGGGTAAGGAGAATAAGGCCGGCGCGCTGCTGGCGATTGATGTGCGCACCATGGAGATTAAATGGCGCGTTGAGCAACAAGCGCTCTTCCTGAGCGGCGCCGTATCGACCGATGGCGGGCTGTTGTTTATCGGTGATCTCGACCGACGTTTTCAGGCATTGGATACCGAGACGGGGCAGTTACTCTGGTCCACGCGACTGCCCGCACCCGCTCACGGCTACCCGATTACCTACGCGGCAGAAGGTAGACAGTACGTGGCCATTCCTGCCGGTATCGGTGTTTTTCGCGCGCTGACAGCCGTGATTTTTCCGGACATCTATCAGCCCCCGGACGGCCAGGGGCTGTTTGTATTCAGCCTGCCGGAGTAACCGGTCAATCCAGACCGGTTCGCCCGGCCTCACGCATCATCGGCTGATACTCAGCGAAGGCAGGCGCTTCCGGCGTAGAACCAGTGGTGGCACCAGCATCGACGGTCAGGGTCAGGCCGCTGGTGTACCCCGACTCATCGCTGGCGAGCCACAGTGCCGCGTTAGCGACGTCCTGTGCCAAGCCAGCCCGGCCCTTCAACGGAGAGGCCTCGGCCAGTGCGGCGATCGTATCGTCAAGATTCTGGTGATTACCGGTGATCACCTCCGCCACCATCGGCGTGGCCATCCCGGCTGGCGCGATACAGTTGACCCTGACACCGAAGGAACCCATCTCTGCCGCAAGATTCTTGGTCATACCCACTACCGCATGTTTCGCCGCCGCATACGCGTGGGGACCGAGCCCACCCATAACCCCTGCTGTGCTGGACATACTGATAATGGAGCCGGAGCCGGCCTCCTTCATGTGGCGACTAGCATGCTTCATTCCGTAGAAGACACCATTCACCATAATGTCGATCGTCAGCTTCCACTCATCGGCCGGGGTGGTCGACATAGGGCCAACCGCTCCCACGATACCCGCGCAGTTGAACATCACATCGATCTGACCAAACGTGGATACCGCGGTATCAACCAGCGCCTGCACTTCCGCCTCGCTTGTAACATTGCAGTGGCAAAACACAGCATGCTCCGTGCCACCCAGCGCCTCCGCCAGAGCTGCACCCGCATCATCCTGGATGTCGCCAAGCACCACCTTGGCGCCCTGCTCTACATAGGTCTTCGCGGTCGCTGCGCCAATCCCGCTGGCCGCACCCGTAATCACAGCGACCTTTCCCTCAAGACGTTTGCTCATCTCAACTCTCCCTCCTTCAAAATTTGGTGGAACACTCCGAGCTTCTGCTCACATCAGGCCATGGCCGGAGTCGCTCAATCCGCCGGCGCACTCAAAGTCGTGCCACTGAACTGATTGAAATAATGAATCGTTACCTCACGCTCAGCGATCTTCCAGCACCCCGAGCGACGCTGATAGCGATCCCGGTACGTGGCGCCAACAAAAGTTGCTTCAGTGCTGTCAGTCAACAAACCCATACAATCGACGTCGCAGACACCCGTGGCGTTGTCGGCGTCGGTAAACGTTAAAACGAGGTTGGACGTGACGTGTTGAGACTGTGCCCAGGCCGGCCACAGCACTTGATGGATCGCCTCGTGAATGCCGGAGTGGCCCGAGAAATCTCCAAACGGTGGTCCAATTTTCCAAATGCAGTCATCCCACCAAATCGCGAGAAACCGCTCGTAGTCTCGCTTATCGAACCCATGACAATAATTGCTCACCAGGGCTTCGATGTCATATCGAGACTCCAGACGATCTATTCGCGTCGCTAACTCGTCGCCCATTTCAGCGCCTCCAGATGCCGTTCTGATTGATCCAAAATAACCGAGCTATTAAGGGGCTCATCAAACCGATAGTCGCTTCGGCGTCGCCCTGCGCCCGGCCGGATTTTCCTCTACCCATCGCATGGCGTCAGCTTGATCTATCGGCGCGATAGCGCTGTGTATGGCGTCATAACGGGTATTGCGCTGCTGTGGAACACGGCCAGCATCGGTGATGGCCCTTCGTATCGCTGCCGGCGACCACATCTGGCCATGGGCTGCACCGGCCGCGCGGGTGATACTTTCGTTCAGTAGCACGCCCCCGAGATCATTGGCCCCGGCCGAGAGCATCTCAACCGCGCCCTGATGCCCAAGCTTGACCCACGACGCCTGCACGTTGGGAATGACTCGACCCACGGTCAGGCGAATCACAGCGTGCATCAGGCGCGCCTCGCGCCAAGTCGGGCCCGGCCGCGACTCCCCGCGGCGATAGAGCGGAGCGCCCTCGCTCACAAAGGGCAGCGGCACCACTTCGGAAAACCCGCCCGTGCGATTTTGTAACTCAATGACCCGCTGCCAGTGAGTGACCCACGCGGGAGCAGAGTCGACGTGCCCGAACATGATTGTCGCGGTGCTAAACAGGCCGACCTCATGGGCGCACTCCATGATCTCCAACCAACGGTGACTGGTGACCTTGTCGGGGCAAAGAATCGCGCGCACGTCCTCGTCCAGCACTTCCGCGGCTGTACCCGGCAATGAGTCCAGTCCCGCTTCTCTCAATAGCCTGAGGTAGCGCTCCAGAGATAAGCCCAAGGTTTTAGCGCCTTGATCAATTTCCAGCGGAGAAAAAGCATGCACATGCATATCAGGCGCAGCCGCCTTCACCGTCTCGACGATGTCCAGATAGGTCTGCCCGGTATAGTCAGGGTGAATACCTCCCTGCAAACACACCTCCGTTGCACCCAGCGCGGCCGCCTCTTGAACCCGTCGGTGCAGCTCCGCACCGTCAAGGTCATAGGCAGCGCGACCGGAAGCCACTTCACCACCCCCCTTTGAAAAGGCGCAGAAGCGACAGCTGTACTGGCACACG
Organism: Halieaceae bacterium; assembly: GCA_011523115.1. Classification (GTDB taxonomy): domain Bacteria; phylum Pseudomonadota; class Gammaproteobacteria; order Pseudomonadales; family Halieaceae; genus Luminiphilus. Next base: position 6,715 of record WTHO01000137.1, read on the forward strand.
TTGGTGTAGTTGATGTTGCGGTTGATCACATAACTGACCACGTTGCCCACCT
>WTHO01000167.1:0-2205 GCA_011523115.1 Halieaceae bacterium
GGGCGCGAATCACGGTGTTGTATGAGCCGCCGCAAGTGATGATCCCAACCGAGTCATATCGCCCGGGGAACACCTCATTAAGCGCATTGTCCTCGACAAAGCGAATGGCCGCCGGCAGCCTCTCCGCAATCTTTTCACGTTCCTGGGCGTAGACAAACGGCGGCAGGATAATCTTTTCTGGCTCCCGATTTGGCGTTACCGGCGCCTCGCTGTGATAAGTCGGGGCAACGTTATCCCGGGCAACAAACTCACCCGTCACATGACAACCGCGGATGCGCATCATGTAGAAAATCGGAGTGTTGGATGCCTCCGAGAGTGCGAAGCCCTTCTCCACCATGTCAACGATACTTGGCAAATTGGGTCGCGGGTCCAGTAGCCACATTTGCGCTTTCATCGCAAACGCATAACTGCGCTCCTGCATGATGCTTGAGCCCTCGCCGTAATCCTCACCAACAATCACCATGGCGCCACCGGTCACCCCGGAAGAAGCAAGATTCGATAACGCGTCAGAAGCAACGTTGGTGCCCACTGTCGACTTCCAGGTCACGGCTCCGCGCAGTGGATAATTGATCGAAGCTGACAACATCGCCGCCGCCGTCGCTTCAGAGCCATTCGCCTCAAAGTGGACCCCCAAATCACCGAGGATGTCCTGAGCATCGTTGAGCACATCCATCAGATGCGAGATAGGAGAACCCTGATAGCCGCCCACATAGGACACACCGGACTGAAGAAGTGCTTTGGTGATGGCAAGAATCCCCTCACCCTTGAACACCTCACCCTGCCCGGCGCGGAGCTTTTTAACCTCTTCCGAAAAGGACCGCTCAGCCAAAATAACCGCCCCGCGTCAGCCTTGCGGCACCAGCGCGATGACGCGGCACGGACTGCCGGAGCCCTGCTCAATTTTCAACGGTGCGGCAATAAGAATGGCGCCAGTGGTAGGGAGTTGATCGAGATTACGCAGACTCGCCAGACCACATTTATTGGCGCCGTGCATCAGGTTATGACAGGGAAACATCGGGTCCTGACCGGCCGCCTGTCCCGCGTCGGTGCCGACGGTCTCTACCCCTACCCCAATAATGTTTCGCTCCTGAGCCAGAAAGGCGACCGTTTCTGGATCCCACCCAGGCGTATGACCGCCCGTCTCATCCTTGTTGAGGTAAGCCTCTTTGGATTCCTTTTTGGACCAGTCGGTGCGGTACAGTACCCACGCACCGTCGGGGATGGTCCCATGCTCGTGCTCCCAGGCTTTCAGAAACTCTAGCGACATCAGGAAGTCAGGGTCCTTAGCTGCTTCAGCGACGGCGTCGATGACGACTGCGGGACCGATAAATCGCTCTGGCGGCAGCGTGTCAGTCGCGTTATCCGGCAGATCCTGACCCGTTACCCAGTGCACAGGGGCATCAAAATGTGTGCCGGTGTGTTCACCACACTTGATATTGTTCCAATACCACGCGGGTCCGCGATCATCGTATCGGGAAATCTCCTCTTTTGAGAAAGGCCATGATTTTCCCCAGCCGAACTCCTCTGGCAATTCCAAAATAGGGGTGTCTGCCGAGAGCGTGACACTGAGGTCGACTACTTGGACCGAACCACTCGCCAGCCCTACCGCGAGATCCATCAACACCGCATTTGTCATTCGTCTTCTCCTGATTTCCGCCGGCTCTCGGCCCCGTACAGACCCTTGAGCCACTGTCTCGTCGAATTGTCGCTTTGTGGTGAATATTTTAAGTATAAAATATAATGCGCGCTCCGATATTACAAACCGGGAAGTCGGCATGCACAAGACCTTGTTGCCCGAGGGTTGGAAACGCCCAAAGGGTTACGCCAACGGCGTCGTCGCTGAGGGCCAATCCATGATCTTCTGTGGCGGCCAGATCGGTTGGAATAGCGATGAATGCTTTGAGCACCACGACTTCATCGGGCAATTCCGGCAGGCTCTCGAGAACGTCATGGCGGTCCTGAGCACTGCCGGCGCAGGCCCAGAGCACGTCACCCGAATGACCTGGTATGTCACCGACCGGCAGCAGTACCTTGCCGATCTCGGGGCAGTTGGGCGCACCTACCGGGAGATCATGGGTAAGCATTTCCCGGCGATGTCGGTAGTGGAGGTTTCAGCCCTCATAGAGGATGAGGCTCTCGTAGAGATCGAGGCGACCGCCGTCAAGTAAGGGCTGGCCGAATAACACCCTGACCCCTCGGGACGAG
>WTHO01000167.1:2305-6683 GCA_011523115.1 Halieaceae bacterium
GCGACCGCCGTCAAGTAAGGGCTGGCCGAATAACACCCTGACCCCTCGGGACGAGAGCCCCTTTACTGATGCGGGCCGACCCGCAGGAACGCATGCGTTGTCATGCGGAGCACCTCGATCTTATCGTCATTCCAAAGATGCACAGCCGTGGTCACTATGCCGCGGTCGGGCTTGGATACCGATAATCTCGCTTGCTCAACGACAGCCTCGCCACTGATGATATCGCCCACCCTTACCGGCGCCAGCCAGCGCAATTCGTCTACACCGGGCGACGTCAGCACCGCTGCGTCACCCAGATACGCGTCGACGGCGAGGCGCATAAAAATCGCTGTGGTATGCCAGCCGCTGGCCATGATGCCACCCAGCTCTACGGTAACCGCGTGAGTCTCGTCAATGTGAAAGACCTGTGGGTCGTAGCGCTTTGCGAACTCGATGATCTCGCTTTGGGTGACCGTGTAACGACCAAAGGCGATTCGCTGTCCGACGTGGAAATCCTCAAAGTACCGCAAATGTCCCCCCAATAATCTCCCGGCTGGGCTCTCACAACACAGCAGTAAATCGCCGCGTCTCGACACTACATTTTAGGCTTAAAATGTTAAACTCGCATTGGTTCAGTCATAGACGACTCAAAAGGACTGCTCATGAGTAAGACACCCGCACCCATGTTCAATGAAAACCGACTCAAACTGGGAACATTTTCTGCCAATTGTTCGGGTGGTATGGCCGTCACTAAGGTGGCAGAACGCTGGAATAACGACTGGACCAACAACCTTGATCTGGTAAAGCAATGCGACGAGGCGGGCATCGAGTTCATGCTGCCCATAGCCCGTTGGATCGGGTACGGCGGCGAAACGGATTTTCACGGGAATGTGCTGGAGACCGTGACCTGGGCAGCAGGTCTTGTCGCCCACTCACAGAATATTCAGGTCTTTGCTACCGTGCACACTGCGTTTAATCATCCCATTGTGGTCGCGAAACAACTCGCCACACTGGACCAGCTCTCCAACGGCAGAATCGGATTGAATGTCGTCGCCGGCTGGAACAAACCCGAATACGACGCCTTTGGTATGGATTTGCCGAGCGACCACAGTGACCGCTACGCCATGGCGCAAGAATGGTTCGACTATGTCACACGGCTCTGGAGAGAAGACAGCGCCTTCGACTGGGAAGGTACATTTTTTAGGGGAAAAGGTGTCTATGGCCTGCCCCACCCCGTTCAAGCGCGGGTCCCGGTGATCAATGCGGCAGCGTCAGAGGAAGGCCGGGGCTTTGCCATGCGCAACGCCGATTTCCTCTTCACGCCAGTATTTGATTTCGGGCAAGCGAAAGAAACGGTGGCTGACATCAAACAGAAATCACAGTCAGTGGGCCGAGACGTGCAAGTGCTCACTTTTTGTACCGTCGTCTGCCGGCCGACTCAAAAAGAAGCGGAGGAGTACCTCAATTGGTATGCCAACGAGCACGCTGATTGGGAGGCGGTCGATAACCTGATGACGTTGCAGGGCATGCACGCTCAGTCATTCACGAAAGAGGCGCTGGCGATGTTCCGAGACCGGTTCGCCGCTGGGCATGGCGGCTTTCCTCTCGTCGGCACGCCGGATCACATCGCTGACCAGTTGGAAAAACTCAGTGATACGGGCGTGTCGGGCACCACTCTCTCTTTCGTCGACTATGCCAAAGAGTTTCCCTATTTCCGTCAGGAAGTCTTGCCGAGACTGGAGGCGCGGGGCCTAAGGCTTCCCGTCGAGTAGGCAAAAAAAGGGGGCCACGGCCCCCTTTTTTATTCCGCTGAGTCGCGAACGCCTCAGAACTCCTTGCGAATTTGAACCGCGTAGTTGCGGGGCGCGCGATAGGAGACCTCGTTACACCCGCACAACGTCGCCAAGTCAAAACCCTGAATGCCCGCTCGCTCATCGGTCACGTTATTGATGAGCAGTGAGGCCACCCAAGACTGGTCGCTGCTTGTCCAGCTAATCAGGCCGTTCACCATTGTGTAGCTGTCAAATTTGTCAGCGTCGAAGTTACGCAGGTTGTAATAGAACTCGTCCGAATAGCTGATATCGCCCTGAATCGCCAGAGATGAGCCACCCGCTAACGGGATGGTGTACCGAGCCATACCAAATGCCTGGAACTCCGGCGTGTAGGTGGGCGTTACATCTCTGGGCTCCAGCGGTGAGCCATTTCTGAGTGGGAGATTATCAATGGTTGCATCAACGTATGAAGCAGACAGGATGAGATCCAGACGATCAGTCGGGCTCGCCTGCAGTTCGATCTCAGCGCCGTAAGTCTCTGCATCCAAATTGACCGAGTTACCGCCCACGCCGACGAACAGGAACGCCTGATAGTCAGCATAATCGTAGTAATAAGCCGATCCATTCAAACGGGCGGCGCCGCCGGCCAGAGTCGACTTGAAGCCCACTTCGAAAGACGTCAGTACTTCCTCTTCATACGGTACGCCGGCGTTCCCTCCGCCACCGAGGTAAGCCCCCAGCAGTGCCGCGTTAAAGCTGCCTGCCTTCACGCCACGATTTATACCTGCATACAGTAGCAAGTCGTCGCTGGGCGTGTAATCGAGTTGCAGCTTACCGGTCCAGAAGCTCTCGGAGAGATCATCCTGATAGGACAGAGGATCCCCCGCGCCTGCTGCGTTGGGAATGTACATGCCAACGTCATAGGTCACTTCGTTATTGCCCATTGAGGGTGCAACACCCCAGTTGCCCTGATAGTCCTTCTCTTCGCGCATGATCCGCAAGCCGCCAATGACTCTGAGCGCGTCGGACAGTTGATACTCATACTGACCAAACAGGCTGTAAGAATCGGTCTCAAGCTTAGCGATCGTCACCACGTCAACAGCGCCCACCAGCGATCCAAAAATACTGTTGGGTGGCGCTTTCAACGCGTTGGAAGAGTCGGTATCGATGTTCAAGTAATAGGCGCCCACCACCCAATCTGTACGCTCAGAACCGCCGGATAGCCGGAACTCTTGCGTGAAGCTGGTTGCATCGACGGATCCATAGTTAGCCAGCTGGTTGACTGGCGCGGCGTCCACGTCAATGAACAACTTTTTCTCGTAAGACTTGCTGTCGGTGACGGAAACAAAGGACATGCCGCTATCGAATTCATATTCAACGCGGGCGTTGAAACCGGAATTCTCCGTTGAACCCTGGTCGTCAAAGGCAAAATCACTCGAGAAGGTGAAGTCGTCCCCATCGGGGTCAAGGTAACCAAAGAAGTCCGCTCCCGGCGCCATACGCGCGCACAGACCGATTGCCGCACAGTTACCGGGACCAAAAGGCGAATCCACCAATCCGTCGCCGCCACCGTCCAAACCGGTATCAACGCCGCTTGCCGTGAGGATAGACAGGCGGGTCTCGTTCGCCGGCGTATCAATCACGTTATAGACCTCAGAGAATCCGTTTATCTCCTCCACCATCGCAATGGTGGACTTGGATTGGTAGGGACCCGTGCTCAACTCGGAGTCGGCATAATTTGCCGAGAGCGTAATTTCTAGTCGGTCACTCGGTCTGAAGCCAAGGGTAAGACGGCCAACGATCGTGTCATCATCTCCGAGGTCCGCCCCCGCTCCCTCTCCGGGGTTGCCGATCGGGATGAACCCAAAGACGCTGAAGTCGGGTTGTCCCTGCGGATACAGATTTTCCAGATAGGGGTCCTGCTCGGAGTACCGCACCGCCGCTCGAATCGCCACGGTATCAGAGAGAGGTCCGCCAAATGCGCCCTCTATCGACATGCGGTTCGCATTATTGGGGACATCAAACTGGCCAAAATCAGCCTGCACGAAACCCTCGAACTCCTCGAAGTTTGGTTTCTTGGAGAAGAATGACACCACACCACCCGTGGCATTACGGCCAAAAAGCGTGCCCTGCGGTCCTTTCAAGATCTCGACTCGCTCCAGATCGAGCAACGCAAACGTCTGAGCCTGGGCAATCGCGATATAGCCCTCATCAAGATAGACGGCATTGGGTGACTCGATGATGTCGTTAAAGTCGTTTTGCGTTACACCCCTGATGGTGAACTGGGTGTTTTGCCCCGCCAAGTTGCCTGAGATGTGGACGCCCGGCGTATAGGCGGCAATGTCAAAACTATCGGTTGCATCGAACGCTCGCAGTTGGTCGCCCGTGAATGCGCTCACCGCAATGCCGACATCCTGCAGTCCCTGGTCGCGCTTCTGGGCTGTCACAACAACCTCTTCTAGCAAACTCTGCGCGGCCACAGAGCAGCTCAAGGCCGTGACTGCGGCTGCTACGGAAAACGACAGCGGAAGCTGCCTCCAACGACCCGCCTGCTTGGCGGTTTTTTGAGTATCAAGCTTTCGGTTCATCAACATTTTTAAGACCTCATGCTATGCGGGAAATAGGTG
>WTHO01000157.1 GCA_011523115.1 Halieaceae bacterium
GCTCGCCTCGCCTCAAGGTCCTAGCCGTTCTGGCGTGTTAAGGTGATGAAAAATGCTTGGGGGCGAGATCATGCAAGACGAAACCACTGCCAGCACCCTGTCGGGGTATCCCATGCTGGCGATACTGCCACTCACGATTTTGGCAGGCGTCGCGGGCGCCCTGATACTCGGTGGTGTTGCCATCAAGATTCTGTCCTTGATCGTGGCGCTTCTCGCGCTTGTCTGCCTCGCCGGCTTTTACATGGTTGCGCCCAATGAGGGCCGCGTCCTGCAACTCTTTGGGCAGTACGTCGGCACTGATCGTGCATTGGGGCTGCGCTGGGCCAACCCGTTTTATTCCAAGCAACGCGTGTCGCTCCGCATTCGCAATTTCGAGAGCGGACAGCTCAAGGTCAACGATTCGGCGGGCAACCCGATCGAAATTGCGGCGGTCGTGGTCTGGCGCGTCGTCGACACCGCAGAGGCGGTGTTTGAAGTCGATGACTACGAGGACTACGTGGCAATTCAGAGTGAGGCGGCGATTCGGAACATGGCCACCAGCTACCCCTACGATGACCATGAGGGTGAATCCATCACGTTGCGGGGTAGCGCAAACGAAATTGGCGACATTCTGAAAGCCGAAGTGCAAGACCGGCTGGGTAAAGCTGGGGTTGAGGTACTCGAAGCCCGGATCAGCCACCTGGCCTACGCGCCCGAAATCGCCAGTGCAATGCTTCAGCGGCAACAGGCTTCAGCCATCGTCGCCGCGCGTAGCAAAATCGTCGAAGGCGCGGTCAGCATGGTGGAGGCGGCGCTGGCGCAGCTAACTGAGCGTCAGATCATCGATCTCGACGCCCAGAGCAAGGCCTCGATGGTCAGCAACTTGCTGGTGATTCTCTGTAGCGACCGCGCGGCGCAGCCTGTGGTGAACAGTGGTACCGCGCCCGGCTAGCCCCTCGAACCCCTGCGTATCGCCTGAGTGAGTATGCGATCGAGTTGGTCGGCGAAGGTTTTCCGGTCGGCTTGGTTCAGTGGTGGCGGCCCGCCGGTATGTTCGCCGGATGCGCGCATGGTTTCCATGAAGTCCCGCATTTGCAGGCGCTGGCGAATATTATTCTCCGTGTAGCGCTCCCCGCGCGGCGTGACCACCAGCGCGCCCTTCTCCAAGACCTCGCTCGCCAGGGGGATGTCGGCAGTAATGACCAGATCCCCCTCGACCACCCGTGCCGCAATCTCGTGGTCCGCCATGTCGGGGCCTTTGGCGACTTGGTAGAGACTGATGAGTGGCGACGCAGGCACCTGAAAGGATTGATTGGCAAACAGCGTCAGCTTGAGCGCGCGCTTTTGTGCAGCGCGATACAGGATCTCGCGAATGACGACCGGGCAGGCATCTGCATCAACCAGAATCTGCATTATGGGTGGCCTCCCCTGCCGGCTTGAGGAACGGATATCCCGCGTTTTTTGAGGTCATGGATGTGACCAGTCTGCGCCGTGCAGCGTGCTGGCCCGGCCACGCCAAGTGTGTATACTACGCGCCCCGGCGAGCATCGGTATCGTCGGCTTCGCGCGGAATTAGCTCAGCTGGATAGAGCGTCGGTCTACGAAACCGAAGGTCGCAGGTTCGACTCCTGCATTCCGCGCCAATTCCCTGCATACCCCCCCCAGTTCCTCAGCGGTAGCGCATGACAGAGAGCGCTATGACTAGGTGAGCAGCGTGTAAACCACATACCCGCCGATCACGGGTAAGCTGACCAAGACACCCACTATGACCGATCGGCTCATTTTACGGCCACCTGCTATTTAGCAGAACCCGCCTATCCTTGAGCCATGCAGTAGGATGTAGCCTTTCTGACTCTTCACTTTGACGTCCGTTAGAGTCACCGCAAATCAGACCACGCTCAACACGCGCCCGACTCAGGCTCTCGCACAGCCATTGCACTCAGGACGACTCCTTCCTTGTTTTCGCACTTAGCTTGAGTTGTGCGGTGTGCAGCAACGCTGCTGAAGCGATTGCCGTCGGTGTCGCATATAGCGCCATGGCTGGGTCGCTAAACTCCAGAACAGCCACGCCCAAGCCACTTGAGAGGATCCAAGTGAGTGTGCTGGAGTGCCAGAAACTGCCTTCGCTGCCAGACTCGAGCCCCTCGTAGGCGGCAATCACTCCTCTCTCCCCAATCAGGGTCATGTGCACGATAGCGATTGCGCACCAAGCACCGACGAAAATGCCGAGGTAACCAAGGGTTTCAACCAGCACGTCTAGAACGTTGCCGAGCATGATCAAAAATACCAGACCGCCGACAAAAAGCGCCGAGGCAACTTTAGTGATGTGAATACCGATATGCTTCAAAAATGCTTGCAGATTGACCGTGGCCAGCTGGTAGTTCAGCGTATTGATTCGCATCTGGCTGGCGATAACGAAAATCACCCCCGCCAAGCCTGTCAGGGCCACAATTGCCGCCACTGCAGCCGCGTCGGAATCCAGTGCCCCCAGACTTGACGCAACAGTAGCGGTGATGAAGATCCCGAGTGCGCCGTTCACCGAATAGGTGATGAAAAAGAGTGGGACACCAAAAGTGATATGCCGATGATAGGTCTCGTCTCGGGGTCGCCCGAAACGTGCGTAATCCTGAGCTGCCAAAAGTTGCGCTCCACCCAGCGCCCACAGAAAAAACACGTTAATGCATCGCCCATCCAGTGCGCCACCATCTGGGCCGTAGCTGAGCCACACATTACTGTACCCGTTCTGCCAAATTGCCGAGAGAACAATATAAGCCATGCCGGCGATAAACACGGGCAGCAGTAACCCGTTGAATTTATCCAAGTAGGCGGAAATGCGACCGAAGGCGATGGGCACACTGCATATCACCACGATGAGATACGCGTGCCAGGGCAAAAGTTGGTTGAAATAGCCACGAATCGCCTCGGCGATAATGGCACTCTCGATGACGGCGAACAGCCCCAAACACCCAAACACCAATATCGTCGCTAACAGACCACCTGACTTGCCAAACACCGTGCGGGAAAAAACATCCACGGACATACCCGTCCGCATCGCAAATCGGGCGACCACGCTGGCGACAATACCTAAGAGTACTGAAGCGGCCGCAGTACCGACAAAAGTGTTTACCGCGCCGTAGGCGTTGGCCAAGGCACTCGAAAACACCACGCTGAAGAGCGCGCTGATAACCGCCCAATAAGCCATATGCAACGACAGGCGAGACATCCTTGCCTCTGGCGGGACTCGATCCACCGAGTAGTCGGGGTCGCCTTGGGCGACGCGATCGTCAACACTTTTTTGCTGCAGCATCCGCCGAGTGTATGGCATCTTCTTGAGGGAATCCCAAGTATTTATCCCGCTGAAACATTAGTGGTATCTTGGAGCCGTTGTATTCGTTGCAGAGGCGCCTGCGAGCAATAGAGCGGCGCATCCGTTTCATATTCCACACTGGGAAGGAAGCGACATGAACAACACAGACCTCACCGATGATCTGGTTTTCCTGATGTACAGCGTTAGACCGGGAATTGATATTCCAGGATACGAACAGTGGCTAAAAGATATTGACTGTCCGTTTTTCAATCGCTTCGACACCATTCACTACTATGCGAACTGGAAGATAATTGATGGTTTTTACAATGTTCCTTTTTCCATGTTCGACTTTATGGCGTTCAAGGACCTCGACGACCTGGAGGCCAGCTGGAGCGACCCCGAATTGCTTCAGTTCACAGTCGACTGGGAGCTACAGTGGGGCAATGACCCCTCGGGTGCTGTAAAAGCGAGAAATTATCGCGTTAGCCGATTCAAGCGGACGCAAGACGGACCACGCGACGGTGACTTCTGCGTCATTGGCTTCGACCAAGGTGAGGGTCCGGTACCCTCTGGGTCTACGGTCTGGCAGCTTGAGGAAGCAATGGTGGGTGAGGACATTGCCCAGCGCCTGATTGTGCAATTCCATGAAGACGAAGCTGATGCGCGCGTCCACGCCCGCGACATGAACGGCGGCTTGGGGACGGCGATTACCAGCCCATGACAGCCTGTAATTTCAGTCTCCAATTTTTATGAGCGGTCGTTTACATGGGCGATCTGTCGTAGTCACCGGAGCCGGCTCCGGTATTGGCAATGCTATCGCCAGACATCTGGCAGTCAATGAGGGAGCCAACGTCGTTGTAACCGGGCGTCGTGCGGAACCGCTTGAGCAGCTGGCTGACGAAGTGGGTTGTGTTGTATGCACAGGAGATATGACGAGCCGAGACGATGTTCGTAAGGTCCTTGGCACTGCAGTGGATGAGTTCGGTGGACTCGATGCACTGATATCAAACCACGGCCTGCTGACGCTCGCCGATTTCCAGAATACGGATGAGCAAATCTGGCGCGACATGCTCGATACCAACACCATTGCGCCATTCGTGCTCACGCAGGAAGCGGCCCCGCTAATGGAGCAAGGTGGCGGTGGCGCCGTCGTTTTCGTTGCGTCTGTCGCCGCTTACTTCGCCTATGCCCCCGATAATGCAGCCTATTCCTCTTCCAAGGGTGCGGTCATCACTCTGACCCGCTCGCTGGCGGTGGAGTTGGGCAGCGCCAACATTCGCGTGAACTGCATATGCCCCGGGCTTGTGAGAACACCAATGGTTGATCCGATTTTCCAGCAGGTCGCCGACGCTCAAGGTATTTCTCTCGACGAGGCCTATGCTATCTGCGGTGCCGAGTTGCCGACCGGGCGCATGGGATTGCCTGAGGATTTCGGTGCGCCCGCAGCCTTCTTGGCAAGCGATGAATCGCGCTGGATCACCGGGGCCGTACTTAATGTTGATGGTGGCACCACGGCCCTGAATCCGGGCATTATGTCGGTGGTCGCTCAAATGAATCCAACTGAGCAGTAGGTCTCTGCATTCCTTATTACTCAGTCGCTGAGCGCTGTCACTGCCTGCCCCCAATAGGCTCAGTGACTACCCGTTAAACCATGAATTAATCGCTGAGCAACTGGCAGTGTCCGCGCAAATGATATTGGCATAAAGCATGAATATTGAAACGCTATTAGCAGACCATCGCGTTATCGAAACATGGTCTTTCACCTACAGATCGATAAGGCGTAGCGTTAGGTTTGCGGGACGGGGGAAGTGAAAAGGCAGTCCGCTGTGAAAGCCAGACCCTATACGCGAGTGATGCGAACTGCCCACTGAATCGCGGAAAGCGCGAACCTACCCACATTCAAGGGGAAGCTCCCCCGTCGCCGCCTCCTAATGCGTGAACACCCGCCCTGATATATTTCTGGTCAGATCACACACATCTGGCAGCAGATATGAAAGCTGAATTTCAAGAAGTGATAATAGGTTGCGATAACTTCAAGGGGCTATCGACTTTGGCAATCCGCCTCTGATTGAATGCGAAAAACTGGCCGGCGAAAAAAGGTATTACCCGATGCCCGACACGGACGAATTTGAGATTCAACTCATCGATGGATTTAACGACGCCATCCTCGGCTGCATCTACGAGGACGACGGCACACCCCTGCCCTGTTATAGCAGCGAGCGAGTGATGTCGACGCTCCGGGACAAGGGGATGACGGAAGACGAAGCGATGAGTGAACTCCTGAAGCTCACTGAGGGTGTGCGACTGCTGTGGATCCACCCGCTGGAAATTGCCTGATGGAATCAGCTCACCGGGCGATCCACGCCCCAGAGGTTTTGCGCCCCTAGCGCACCACCGCATCCAAAATTTCGATCTCAGGCGCCGCGGCGACCATACCGGCAAGGCGCTTGTTGGCCTCTCGGAAGTAGTCAGTCTTGCCATGGGCGTCCAGCGCCTCAGGGCTGTCATATTGCTCCATGACCTTGTAGACCTGGGGGTCCGTCGGGCTGCGATGGAGCGCATAGAAGACATTCCCGGGCTCGTTCGCGCGCACCAATTCGGTCAGATCAAGGAAGGCTTCCTCAAACTCCGCATTCTTGCCCTCTTGAATCGTAATCGTCGCCAATAATCCAACCGCCATCACTTGTCTCCTTTCAGGTACCGCGCTTTAAGTGCGCGCATCATACCAAGGCCCGCTGGTTTGAGTGGCCCGGGGATCAGGCGCAGGTTTAGCCATCAGCATGTAACGCGCCTGATTAAATGTCCGGATTTTTATCTCCTCGCTAAACCAGTAGTGTCAGCGGTGCGTTCCAAGGGGGGGAGCATATCGATGGATTCGGAGTTTTTGTTTTTTCTCGCCATTTTCTCTGGCGTAATGGGTCTCGTTTTTTTTGGGATCGCGATCGCTTACCGATGCCCGGCCTGTGGCAGCCTGACTCACGGTTTCAAGTCAGACAAGGTCGGCGATCTCGATACAGGGCATGCCTACTTCGTGTGCAGAAAATGTGGCGACAAACAGCTCAAGGGTCAGGTGGCCGCTGACGGCAGTGTCATGTGGCACGGCGGCGGCTCGGGCAACTTCGATAAAAACGGCGACTACACGGGAGACGCGGGCGGCGCATTCGGTGATAGCGGCGGTGGTGATGGTGGTGGCGGAGACGGCGGCGGGGGTGGCGGCGAGTAAGCCCGCGTAAGCGAAGAGCGCATTTCCCTGCTG
>WTHO01000028.1:0-5046 GCA_011523115.1 Halieaceae bacterium
TCGCCCAGTGCGACCAGGTCGGCAAGTTTGTCTGCCGGAGCAAAATCGTGGCGCAACGCCATGTAGGCGGTGTCGTGCTCCACATCAAGACTGAGAAATAATACTTTCAATTCATCAGGCAACCATTCAAAGGCAGCCGCTGCGCTGGTCCACATGGTATCGGCTCCAAAAGGCACCTCTGATGCCTGCAACACGGACACCAGATTGGGGTTCTCCCTGGCAGTCACATCGTGGTGCCAAATGTCGGTAGTGGTTTTGGCGCGGTCAGACTGCATTTGCTCGATCACCAATACTTCTGGATGACCCTCGTCAGCCAACGTCTTACCGAAGGTGTGTTCTTCAAGCTTCGGGCCAAACAGCGAGCCTGCCGCCGTCAATTGCTGGGGCGTCAGATGCTGATCGCGCAGAAACAACACACCGTAGCGCCACAGCGCAGCTCTCAGCTCATCGGCCGCAGGCTCGCTGATCTCAGCAAGGTGCAGGCCCGACAAGTAGGCGCCAAGAACCGGTGTGGCCGGTGTGACGTCAAAGTGGCTGAATGACTCGTCTCGGGCGCTGTTCGCCCGGATCTCAGCTGGTGCGTTCATGGCAGCACCTCTTATGGTTCAGTGATGTTTTAGGTGATGACCTTAGCCTGATGTCACCATAATCCCGGCCACCATAAAAAACAACGTATTTAAGTGGTTTTTGGCCGCAGCTCAGGTAATACTGTCCCCAAGGTCCTGATTAGAGATGTTCATGGCATCTTCGGTGCTGCGCGCAAAAACCCCAAAGGGCGAGGCTCGCCTGCAGGCGATCATGGATGCCACCTTCGACATCATTGTCTCCGATGGTCTTGGCGCTGCTTCACAAGAGGCCATCGCTCAACGAGCAGCGGTGACACAGAGTGCCGTGCGCCATTACTTCCCGACCAAGGGATCGCTACTGAAGGCATTTTTTCTGGAGGCCATCGATCGCATTCAACAGGCGTTCGATACCCCGCCGGCTGATGCAAGCACTGATCCTCAGGCTGAGCTTGTGCGCCTGGTCAATATCCACCTCGAGGCGATACTGGCATTGGATCGCGTGTTCTTCTTTGAGGCATTGTCATACTGGATGCGAGATGCGGAGCTGAGCGCCGTGCGCAAAACTTGGCATGAAAGCGTGCTGCGTCAATATGAGGCTCTGCTAGAGAAAATCCATCCCAAGTGGACCGCCTCACAGGTCAGCAGCGCCGCGTTACAGATACTCACTCTCTCACAAGGCTGTTGGCTGACACTCGACGCACATGAATCAGATGGCGAGCGAAAAAACGCCATCCTGAGGGCCGTCTCAACGCTCATTGCCCCAACTCTATCGCGGTGACCGCATGGTCGGGCCCACCAAGCGCCGCGCCAAACTCAAAAACTGTAATGCAGGCTCAACTGAATTTGGCCTTTGTTCACCGCGTTGCTGTGCTGCTGCATATAACCCAATTGAATCTGACCGGTCTCGCTAAATTGGTAGCCGAGCGCCGCATAAAGTCGATTGCGATCGTATAAATCGACCTCTCTTCCGTCGCCAATATCCCGCTGGCCGTTGATAAAAAGCTCGTTGTAGAGGGCCAAGTAGAACGCGCCAGGGCTGAGATCAGGGCGATTCAGCGGCACGTTGGCGAATAGCGCGTAGCGGAATCGGGTTCTGAAATCCTGCCCGTTGACCCAACGCTGCTCAAATCGGAGCCGGTGTTTGAGGAACCACTTTTCCCCTACTCGCTGTGGGATTAAAGCCTCCTGATAGGTCCGGTTTTCGGTCTTGGTCCGCTTCGACTGACCAAACTGCCCCGAAGTGATGTTTGCCACACCCAGCGTGTATTTACCGGGCAGCGCGTCGGGCCGATAAGTTAAACCGCCCCTGATCAACAGCTGCTCGAGATCACCGCCCCCATCCCATGTGCGGTATTGAATATCGCCCTGTACGCCAAACCGACTTTGCGTAAAGTCCTTGCTGAGGAAGGCCATGTACCAGCCGCCTATCTGATCCTCATCGATAGCGCTGGCGCGCACGCTAGACACGTGGGCGAAAAAAATGACGGCTACTGCTACCAAAGAGCGTCGGAGCATCATTTCGGCTAAGCCTCGCAGTGCGTAATAGTCAGATAAGGAGGGAAGTTAACAATAATTCGCAATGTCCACTGACATCACTGAAGCAATTCAGTGAAAGTTTTTTTCTATCGCAGTAGAAAAGTGCGCTCAATCAATGTGGAACTTGCCGTCGCGCGTAATTCCGGTCTCGCGGACTAAAAAATGGTTGCTTTCAACACGTCAGTCCCATACCTCGAGGTTATCAGCGCGCTGAATCCTGCGAGAAAGCGAAGCACGCGCGGCCTCCGCCAGATCACATTCTGAGAGCACAGAGTCTATCTGAGTCCGCTCCTCGCACGACGCGGAGGCATAAATATCCTGCACGCGCTGAAGCAGATAAAACCGATGCGGCTGAGCTAGTGCAGTGATCGTCTCACCCCGTACAGTGAAGTCCGCCGTGCCCAGTGCCTCCGCGAGGCGCCCCACCGCCACCGCGCCGGCCTCGGGCTGATGCTCATCGAGCCAGTCATTGATCAAGGCTGCTGCGGCCAGCGTTTCGGGTACAAAGTCCTCGGCGAGGATTTTCAGTACGCCCACCAACGTCTCGGGCACCTCATCATCCGCCAGGAAATCACTGCCCGCATCGAAATATTCGGGCACGTCTGAGTCTTCCCGGTTCATTCGCTCTACCCACCGATACACAGCCGGGGCGCGCTGTTGCATGAGTCGCGCGGGATACGGGTCACGCCCCAAATGGGCGTACATTGGTCCGAGCAGCCCGAAATCTCCGATGCAGGGGCGCCAACCCAACAAATAGGGGTAACGCTCAAAGTGCACATTCAATGCGTCGAGATAGTCGAGGTACAAGGCCTCCACCACAGTCTGGCTCTGCGCCGTCACCCCGAAAATCATCGCTGCATGGCGCATGCGATTCATCATGGCGTCGGTTTTTGCCTCGCGCTCCGGCACATCGCGCTGTGAGTGGAAAAAGTGATAGCGCACGAAGGCAAGGTTGTCCTCAGGGAAGTTCCAGCGATAGTGCATGGCCGGCCGCAGGAGGCCGTCGGTACCGATCACATCAAACAATGCACTGATCACTTGCTGACGCGCACCCGGGGGCTGACAGGGTCGCCCTCCGGCGGCCTCAAAGTGTTCAATGATGGCAGCGCCGTCGCGAATCACGTCGCCCTCTGGGGTCACCAAGGTTGGGATGGTCGGCAGTTTGCCTCGGGGGAGCACCTCCGCCTTGAAGGTCTCGTGCCCCGTTGAGCGCTCCTCGAAGGGAATGTGGTTTTTGATGAGGTAACTGCGCGCACGCCCCGAGTACAGGGAGTGCGGCATGGCGTAAAGGATGTGCTGCTTGTCCACGCTAGGGTCGTCGCCTCATGCGGTAAGCCACCCCAAACGGCAGCAGGATGAGCGCGGTGAGCAGCCCTACTATTACCGGAGTGCGCCACTGCTGATGGAACGTATTGATGACCAGCTGCTTGATGTGGCCATAACCCGGCGGCATGTCGAGCACCTTGTTTTCGCGCTGATAACGTTCGTAGGCAGAGAGCATTCGCTGAAGTCGAGCGGGCTCACTGGATGCGAGGTCGGTGGTCTCTCCGGGATCGTCTTTGATATTGAACAGATGCCAATGGCCGTCACCTAAAGGCATGCGGTTTATCACAATCTTATAGTCGCCCTGAAACAGCGCAGCGTTGCCTGCCAATTCATAGCCCACTGCGTCATCCTCATCGTAGACCCGCTCAGCCCGCCCTAGAAGTACCGGCGACAGATCCCGACCAATCATCGGCTCTACAGGACGCCCGCCGAAACGATTATCAGGTCGATCGACCCCGGCCATCGCCAGTATGGTGGGCGTAATGTCGGTGACGAAAGCAAAGGCATCGCTGAGTGCGCTTCGCTGCGACAGGCCGCTGCCCGCGATGATCAAGGGCACGCGCATGCCTCCCTCCCCCGCATAAAACTTGTAATAAGCCAAAGGGCTGACGGCCGCACTGGCAAAGCTGGGGCTGATGGTGTTGTAGCTGCCCTTCAAACCGAGGGTGTCATAGTCGGTGTTGTAACCCAGCGAGCGGGCTTGTTGCCGGCTAAAAAAAGCGCGCGGGTCAGCGGGCCCTGACGCCTCGGCGCCATTGTCAGAGGTGAATATGAAGACCGTATTGTCGAACTGATTCTGACTTTTGAGGTAGGTGATCAAACGACCAATGTGATGGTCCATCGCTTCGACCATGCCCGCATAAACGGCCATCCGTTTCGCCTCGTAGCGCTGCTGATCGGCATCGAGTGCTTGCCAGTCGGCCGTGGTCTGCATGCCTACCACCTCCACCTCTGGCGGTATGACACCAAGCGCGGCGGCACGGTGCCGGCGGCGGTCACGCATTGCGTCCCAACCTTCGTCATACGTCTCCATGTAGGGGTCGATAAAAGCCTGCGGGGCTTGCACAGGTATATGCACCGCTTGAAAAGGAAGGTAGGCAAAGAACGGGCGCTCGTCTCCGAGATTGCCGTCAATAAACTCAATGGTTTTATCGACCAGAAATCGCGAAGAGTAAAAATCCTCCGGCAATTGATAGGGCGCACCGTCCGCGTACCAACGGGCTTTGTCATACAGCGGGATATACGGCCGCTGCTCCCAATTATCGGCCCCGGAATCAGCGAGGGCGACGGTGCGTTCAAACCCTCTTTGACTGGGTAGCAGACCGGGCGTGCTACCCAGATGCCACTTGCCCGCCATATAAGTGTGATAGCCGGCGTCTTCCAACAGGGTCGCCACCGTCACCACGTTTTGGCTCAGGACCCCACGATAATGGGCATGGCGCCGCTGTTCAGGTGCCAACATTTCAGGAATGTTGGGCACGCCTGCCAGATGGGCATCGACGCCCGTCAGCAGCATGGCCCTTGCAGGCGCACAGTTTGCCGCCGTGTGGTAGTTGGTGAAGCTCACGCCAGATGCCGCAAGCGCTGACAGATTGGGGGTATTGATCTCGCTGCCATA